>CAMLPA010000357.1 GCA_946481605.1 uncultured Flavihumibacter sp.
GTGTTTTTCTGCTGACCAGTTTCTCCTGAAGTCCCTGGAATACGATGAACAATACGGGGATGAAAAACAATCCCAGCAGAACGCCGCTCACCATACCGCCTGCGGCCCCAATACTGATGGAGTGATTGCCCTGGGCAGATGGACCAGTTGCGAACATCATCGGGATCAGCCCCACAATAAACGCGAGGGAGGTCATAATGATGGGACGCAACCTTAGCCGTGCGGCTTCCAGTGCGGATTCCAGCAAGCTGTATCCCATACGGCGGTGCTGTGCCGCGAATTCAACGATAAGGATAGCGTTCTTCGCCAAAAGTCCGATCAGCATCACCAGTGCCACCTGCACATAAATGTTATTCGAAATCCCGGTCATACCAATAGCCGCGAACACACCAAATACACCTGTTGGAATAGAAAGGATCACGGCCAGGGGCAGAATATAACTTTCATATTGTGCTGCCAGCAGGAAATATATGAACAGCAGGGACAGTATGAAGATTACTGCGGATTGTCCGCCAGAACTGATTTCCTCTCTTGTCATGCCGGAGAATTCATAAGAATAGCCGGAAGGCAATTGCTGCTGCGCCACTTCTTCCACAGCACGGATGGCATCGCCGGAACTGAAGCCCGGTTTGGCCATGGCGTTCACACCAATGGAGTTGAAGAGGTTGTAACGGGAAGCGGTTTCCGGACCATACACCCGGTTCAGCCGTACAATGGTATTAAGTGGCACCATTTCGCCCTGCCTGTTCTTCACAAATACAGCATCCAGCGCTTCGGGCGAGGCTCTTTCGGAGACATCGGCCTGCACCATAACCCTGTAGTATTTTCCGAACCTGTTGAAATCGGAAGCCTGCGCGCTGCCGAAATAAGCCTGCATGGTCTGCAACACATCGCGGAGGTTCACATCCAGTTGTTCCGCCTTCACTTCGTCCACTTCCATTTCCAGTTGCGGGTAATCGGCTTTGAAAGAAGTGAATGCCACAGCTATTTCAGGCCGTTTCATCAATTCCATGATAAAGTTGTTGGCCACGCCGCTGAATTTCTGAAGGTCGCCACCGGTCCTGTCCTGCAACACAAAATCCAGTCCGTCCACATTGCTGAAACCGGGTACTGTCGGGAAAGTGAATACAAAAAAGTTAGCGCCTTTAATCGCGGCGAGGCGTTGGTTCACGTCTCCCATGATCGCGTTGATGTCTTTCAGGTCTCCCCTTTCCTTTGCGGGCTTGAGCAGGATGAAAGCCACACCTGCGGAAGGACTTGTGGATTGCGTAAGGATATTGAATCCACCCAATCCCATCAGCGTTTTTTTGGACGGCAGCGCGGCTAGTTTTTCTTCCACTTCTTTCACGATCGCGTTGGTACGGTCGAGAGAAGCTCCTGCCGGTGTGGCGATGGAGATGGCGATAAAGCCCTGATCTTCTGAAGGAATAAACCCTGTTGGTGTTTTACGCACCATGTACACGGTGGAAACAATCACCAATAGAAGGGCGGTTAAACTGGCCCAACGGTATTTCGTCATGAACCTGATAGATCCTGTATACTTATTGGTGAGTTTACTGAAACCTGAATTGAACCCGGCGAAGAATTTCTCTTTGAATGTTTTCTTACTTCCGTGCGCCGAACCCTGGTGTTCTTTCAGGAAAAGCGCTGCCAACGCGGGACTTAGCGTTAACGCGTTCACCGCGGATATCACGATGGCGATGGCCAGCGTAAAGGCGAACTGCCGGTAGAATACGCCTGTGGAGCCTTCCATAAAACCAACCGGTAAAAACACCGCCGCCATCACCAGTGTGATCGAGATGATCGCGCCGGTGATTTCACTCATCGCGGATACCGTGGCTTTTTTCGGAGATAGGTGTTCGTGTTCCATTTTTGCATGTACGGCTTCCACCACTACAATGGCGTCATCCACTACAATACCGATGGCCAGCACCAGTGCGAAAAGTGTGAGTAGGTTGATCGAAAAACCAAGGAGTTGCATGAAGAAAAAAGTACCGAGGATAGCCACCGGAACGGCGATCGCCGGAATAAGTGTGGAACGGAAATCCTGCAGGAAAAGAAACACCACGAGGAACACAAGAATAAACGCTTCGATCAAAGTTGTTTTTACCTGGCTGATGGATTGATCAAGTGAGTCCTTCGTGTTGTAAAGAATAAGGTGCTTCACATCTTTCGGGAAATCTTTCGCGGCCTTTTCCATCAACGCTTTGATCGCGATCTGGATATCACTCGAATTGGAACCTGCATTCTGGAAGATACCGATGTTCAGGCCTGGTAATCCTTCCACACGGGTATTGCTGCCATAAGTATAGGAACCGAATTCAACCCTGGCCACATCTTTCAACCTGAGGATAGAACCATCACTGTTGGAGCGGATCACGATGTTCTCGTATTCATCGGGCTTACTGAGCTTTCCTTTGTATTTGATCACATATTCGAATGACTCTTTACTGCTTTCACCGAATCTTCCGGGTGCGGCTTCCAGGTTCTTATCCCGGATAGCGGCCATCACTTCCTGTGGGGTGAGGTTATAAGAGGTAAGTTGCGCGGGATTCAGCCAAACACGCATGGAATAGTCCTTGCTGCCACCGAATACCACCGCCTGCCCAACACCGGGTATCCTTTTGATTTCCGGAATGATATTGATTTGTGCATAGTTGGTCAGGAAGGTCTGGTCATATTTTGCTTTGTCTTCAGAAAAGAGGTCCACCACCATCACCAGACTATTCTGTTGTTTCGCGGTGGTAATACCCGCCTGCACCACTTCAGCGGGCAACTGACTGGTAGCCTGGGCCACCCTGTTTTGTACATTGACTGCGGCCTGGTCGGGATCGGTGCCCAGCTTAAAGAAAACAGTAATCACGAGTGAGCCGTCGTTACTTGCGGTGGAACTCATGTACAACATGTTCTCCACGCCGTTAATGGACTCTTCCAGTGATGGCGCCACGGAACGCAATACCGTTTCTGCGTTAGCCCCTGGGTAGAGCGCCATTACCTGAACCGCGGGTGGCGCGATGTCGGGGAACTGTTGCAAAGGAAGTTTTGTTAATCCTAACACACCCACGATCACCAGCAGGATAGAGATCACCGTGGCCAATACGGGGCGTTCAATAAATCGCTTTAACATAAAGGTTGTTTGTAAAATCTGAGAATTAATTCTTTGCTACTTTATCTGTACTTTTTTCGGGTGAAATCACCACGCCTTCCTGGAGGTTTTCGAATCCTTTCACCACAATCTTATCGCCGGCTTTCAGGCCTTCTTTCACGAGGTAATCTGTTCCTGTTTTTCCTTCGATCACGATGGGCTGTTTGGTTACTTTATTTCCTTTGTCCACGAGGAACACGAAGGTTTTATCCTGGATTTCCACGGTGGAAGCCTGTGGCACCAGAACCACGTCTGGGTGTTCCAGTTGCAGTTGTACTTTGCCGGTATTTCCGGAGCGCAGCAGTCCTTTCGCATTCGGGAAGCTGGCCCGCAGGGTAATGGCCCCGGTTGTTTTATCGAATTGTCCATCCACCATATCTATTTTACCGGGTTCAGTGTAAACAGATTGATCGGCCAGGCGCAAGGCCACGGGCGGAACCTGCTTGAGTTTCTCCTCTACGGAGTTCCCTTTGTATTGAGATTTGAAGCGGATGAAATCGCGTTCCCCGAGAGAGAAATACGCATGAACATTATGAATATCGGAGAGCAACGTTAATGCTTCGGGATCGGAAGGCGATACAAGGCTGCCTTGTTTCTTGGGAAGGCGGCCAATGTAACCACTCACGGGTGCTTTTACGGTGGTGTATCCCAGATTGATTTTCGCAGAACCTACCATGGCACGCGCCTGTTCAGCATTTGCCAATGCCACATTGTGCGCGGCTTTCGCGGCCTTTAACTGAAATTCTGAGATCACTTTATTTTCCACCAACGGCGTGAGCCTATCCACTTCAAGCGATGCGTTAATTACCGCGGCTTCGGCAGCGTGCAGCGTTCCCAATGCGCTGTTCAGTTGTTCACGGTAAGGTTGATCGTTCACTTTAAAAAGTGGTTGTCCCTCTTTCACAAAATCCCCCTCATCTACCAATACTTTTTCCAGGTTGCCACTTACCTGTGCGCGGATTTCAACATTCACAGCGCCCTGAATAGAGGCCGGGTATTCGATGATGGTGGTGGTGTTCTGCGCCGTTACTTCAAGCAGGGGCAGCACGGGTGCTTCTACTGCGGAACCGGGTGCAGCCTGGTTTTCACTGCAGGAAGAAAGAACAGAAAGAGCGAGCAGGCCGAGGAAAAACGATTTCATGATATTGCTATTAAATAATTTAATACTGTTAAATGATAATGATGAAAAAGACCGGCGATTCCGGTTTGATGATGTGTTAGTTTGCATGAGATGGCGTTTGAAGGATGGTTATA
>CAMLPA010000358.1 GCA_946481605.1 uncultured Flavihumibacter sp.
TTTTTATTCAGCCATCAATAGCAATTACCCACCGCGCTTATCATACAAAAATGCCAGATGGGTTTAAACAATTTGATGACAGGTGGTCGAAATTTATTTTCGGAGAACCGGGTCTGCATTTCGGGTACAATTTTTAGCGGTAATTGAATAGCGCAGATAAGCTATTGAGTAAACGCTTCGATGCTCATATTAACTATTATTCGATGAAATATTTTTTCTTGCTCCTCATAATCGCTTCCGGATCTGTATGCTTTGCACAAACAGTATTAACCCCCGCAGCAAATCCTTTTGAAAAGAAATGGATAAAAAAGGGAACGATAGAAATGGCGTGTTATGCAAAATCAGGAACCCAATGGGCGCCGATCGGTTCATTTGATATCACTGTTCGTGAAACCAATAACAGGCTAATGGTGATCACTTTGCTGAAATTAAGCAACTCAGAAAGCAAGTGGGTGGATACAAGTATATCGGAACTCGGCTCTTTAAAACCTGTTTACCGTTCCTCGTTTACTCCCGATAGAAACATGGTGCTTCATTTTGGTAAAGAAGTAAGCGGGTATTATTTGGATAAAGCCGCCAATAAAAAAACTGCAGTTAAAGAATCGGTAAGCAATGATTTTTTTGAAAGCTATACCTATCCTTACCTGTTGGCTGCGTTGCCGCTTTCAGCAGGGTTTAAAACCAATATGGCCGTATATGATTATAAACCAGGAATGAATGCCAATACCAAAAAAGTAGTGGTGGAAGAAGTGAAGAGTAATGTATATAAAAGTGATCTAACCGGTGAGCATAAGGTGTGGCAGGTAAGTGTATGGGAAGAGGCTTCGGAAGATAAGTATGTCTATTACATTGACAAAGAAAACCGAAGGCTCTGGAAGATAGAAGTGTTTTCAAAGGGGCAGCATATTTTAATGCTCGACAAAGAGAACGATTACAACCCATTTACCACCAGATTTGATAAGGAAAAAACACTGGCAATGATAAAGTCGGGGAAATCCGTTATCGCTGGTGAAGCTTTTGCGAGGGATAATGAGAATGAAGGACTGCTCGGCGGAAAAGCGATACTGAACATCAATAAAAAACAATATGCGCAAAAGGGAACTTCTATTATTTTAATCCCCTATACCGACTATTTTAAGGAGTGGGTAAAGCTGAATGAATCGTCAAGAAAAAAAGGGAGGTCAATCCCATTGTCTAAAGAAGCCGCAGACTGTATTAAGGTAACTACGGTTTATGATGATAAAGGAAGTTTCGAATTTGTAAACCTGTTGCCGGGTGAATACCTGCTTTATACGGAGTTTGGATATGTGCATACCAGTGTACGTACTGAAATAGTTGGTTATACCGATATCTATATTAACGGAATGTTCCAGGGTTCATCGGCTAACACTGAAGTAAAAAGGTATGGCTCCAATGCAGTAGCAGGAATCAAAAAGGTGATAGAAATTAAAGCAGATGGTGAAAAGGTTTCGGTGAAATTGAAAAAGACACTGTAGCAGGAATAAACTGCCGCCCGGAATATATTGTTCGGCACCAACAAAGGCTGAAACGGATAAATTATTTTACAACCTGTTCAGCACAATGCTTCCCCTGTAAAAAGCATTCGTACTCTGAAAACTTGTTTTCAGGTTTAGTACGATATCGTCATCCAAAGGATTCCCGGTATAATGAAGGTTGCGTATCCTGGAAAGGTAATACGTGATGATGCCTTTCAATTGCTCATCTATTTTACCGATGATCTCGATGTTCCCGATGCTTCGGTTGGGCATGATCGTGAACTTAATCTTCGCGTCATAACGGGGAATATTCTTTGGTGTGGCGTAGAGTTGGAGGAGTTCATAAGAAAAACCAGAAAAGCTTCTTCCCGGCGGACGGTGCCTGTAATAACGGAGTTCTTCCTTCTTTGTCATCGCATTGCCGAGCACACGGATGAGCAGGGCGAAATTCTGATCGGGACTAACGGGCGCTTCTTCTATCACCGGCGGGCGGCGGGATACGAGGAAGGAACGCAACTGGTAACGGCCATCCCTGGTGCGGGCGAATATAAAGTCTGAATGAAGCCGTTCCAGCGCCTCAAATTTTTCGGGATAGAGCGTGAAGTACTTGAAGGGTCTGTTCAGCACTTTTCTTTCCCGTACATTGTCTTCCGGGTTGCCCAGTGCCCGCATGAATTTATCGTGTACATAATTTTCGGAGACAACCGTTTTACGGAGTTGGGTGCTTCTTTGTGGCGACCAGATGTCAAGCAGCGCCGTGTATTTCCAGGTGCCTTCTTTCAGGCCGTTACGCACTTCACCTTCCCAGGCAAAATCGGTCGGGTAAATAATATCGTCATAATCGCTGGTGCGGATCCTGAATTTTCCGTTGCCGTTTTCGAGCAGTACTTTTCCTCTTTTGTTGCGGAGGAAGAGGGGGGTAAATGTTCTTTCGTCGGCGCAATTGAATGCTGCGCGCAAGGTGCCGTCTTCACTGAAGTACGACCACTTGCCCGTCATGGTACCATTGTTGAACCAGCCATGTGTTTTCACTTTTCCGTTGGGGTAGAAGAAGGTGACTTCGCCATGAAGGTCGCCAATCGGGCTGTAGGTGGCTTTCATTTCCGGTTGCCCGTTTATATAGAAATCCTGTGCGGGGCCGATATAGCGGGCGAGACTATCGATGCGCATGGTGCCGATCCGGTAATAAGTGGCTGCGGGACGTTCACAAATGCTCCAACTCGCGTCGTAAAAGAGCGTATCGGTAATATCCTGCCCGGTCACATGAAGTGATGTAAAGAACAGACAGGTAAGGTAGAGCAGAACAGCGCGCATACAGCAGGTTGTTTGCTAATTTAAACACAAATTCGCCATTATAGTTTTTCTGTGCAGGGAATTTCCACAATGATTTCACAACCTTTGCCCGGAGCGGAATTAATGTTGATGGTGCCGCCGAACGAAATGGCCCTTTTCCGCATATTGCTCAACCCTATTCCGGATTTTACCGCAGCAGGGTGAAAACCTTTACCATTGTCCACTGTACGCATCTGCACCATGTCATCTCTTAGCAATACGGATACGGTTATCTTACTTGCTCCGGCGTATTTAAGGATGTTTTTCAGTTGTTCCTGGAGAATGCGGTACAGGTTCACCTGGATGTCTTCTGAGGTCCGCCTGTTGATGCATTCGTCAAATTCGAGCTGTGTTTCCAGTGCGCCTGTGGGGTTTACGTTTTGGAGCAGGTCCTCGAAAAGTTGTTTCAGTGTGCTGTCGTCCAGGATGGCCGGGGCCATTTTGTGCGATAGCTTACGGATTTCATCGATGGCCAGGCGGATATGTTCTTTGGTGGCCCGGAGGAAGTTTTCGCCATGTATGGGATCACGTGCCATGTCGATGGTGAGCAATGCGGTGGCCAGGATCTGGTTGATGTGGTCGTGCAATTCCTGCCCGATAGAGCGGCGCTCTTTTTCAATCGCCTCAATCACGGCGCGGATCATTTTAAGGTCTTCCTGCTCAGCGGTATCGCTTGAGTGCGTTGCCAGATCGTTGAAGGCATTGGCTTGAAGAGAAAAAGATGGGTACGGATTGGTTTGGTTTTCATGGGATGATGGAACGGCTTCAGCAGCACAATAGGGGTAAACAGGACTTTCGTCTTCGAAAGAGGGTATATGTTGGTTTTTCAGTATTGTTTGAGGTCCGCCTTTACTTCTGATGAACAGGAGGAACGTAATAACTACAAGGAGGAGCGTCATAACCAAGGCTGCGTAGTGCATGGCATCCTGGTTCCTTAGCACATACTGAACTGAACGGGTGAAATATGCCCCGTAGAGGATCGCGAAAAAGCTGATGGTGAACCATACGATGGCTTTTTTACAATCCCAGCTCCTGGTATTTTTTAGTGGCCTGCGCATGATGATGGTTGGTTTTTATTGAGGCGATTCCGACAACTGTTTGGCCATGATCTCCCTGATCAGGTCCGGCAATACTTCAAAATCGCGGTATTTATCAATGAAATGGGTGACGCCCAGTAAACTGCATTTTTCCTTCACATATTCGGGCAGACTGATGAACAACACCATGGTCTTGACTTTCAGGGAAGATTGGTGTACTTCCTGGAGGAAACCAATTGCCGCGTTCGCGTCCATGCCCATCCCCAGCAAAATGATCCGTGGTGGCTGAAGGTGAAATATTTCCAGGCCTTCCCAGTAGGAAAGGGCGCTGCTCACCCTGAAGGGCGCGCCGGTTTCCAACAGGATTTCTTCCAGTCGCTGAACGATCTCTTTTGAACTATCTATGATCAGTACCTTCATCCGTTTAAATTCTGTTGCAAAGAACCGACGAAATAAACGGGCAGGAAATAGAGGAAGGAGCCTTATTGGCTTAGAAAAGTATGGAGAATGGGGGTAGTAGATGTACTACAAAT
>CAMLPA010000359.1 GCA_946481605.1 uncultured Flavihumibacter sp.
GAATGCCCTTACTGCGAAACAATCAATCTTCTGCCTTCAATCTTAAAATGAATGCTGTTCGTTGTTTCTATGGTGGCTAAAACTTCAGATAGCTTTTTGTTTTTTGATATCTGTGCCCAGAAGCCGATAGCAGGAACTTCGCCCTGGTAAACCACTTCCACATCGTACCACCTGGCCAGCTTGCGCATCATGTCTTTTAATGGAAGATCGGTGAAGTAAAAGAGATCGTTGGTCCAGGCTACCGCGGCATCCACATTGGCATTGCTTACCGCTATGGATTGTTTGATGATGGCCTGCTGCCCCGGCTTCAACAGCTTATCTCCGGGCGTATTTTCCGCGGCTATTTTTATACTTCCTTCCAGCAGCGTGGTTACAAACGCCTGCTCGTCTTCATAGGCGTTTACGTTAAAATGTGTACCCAGCACGTGTATCTCCTGCCCCTGTACATTTTTATTTCCGGGTGTGCTTACGATAAACGCCTTGCTTTCATCCTTCGCCACCTCGAAATAGGCTTCTCCAGTTAAAGTAACCTTGCGCTGTGCTTTCCCGAAAGAAAGAGGGTAGGTGATTTTTGAGCCTGAATTCAGCATCACCCTTGTTCCATCCTGCAATACAATCTCATATTTCCCGCCGTATGGCGTGGTGATGGTATTGTAGCCATCTGTTTCGCCGCTTACTGTTGCCACTTCATACAAAAGTTGCCCGTCGGCCTGTTTGGTAATTACCAGTCCTGCATCGGTGGCTATTTTCCCGGTATCCGCATCCGTTAATGAAATTACTTTACCATCGGCGAGTGTTAACGTGGCTTTGTTGCTGCCTGGAGCGGCATCGTGTTGTATGGCTACTTGTTGGGGCTGTTCAGGTTTGGGTGGTTTCAGGAAAAAAAATCCGGCTGTGGCGCATAGGAGCAGGATCACTGCCGCCGCCCATTTTTTCGCATACAGGAACCTGTACCTGGCCATCGGCTGCTTTTCCCTACTGTCAGCACGAAGGATAGCCGCTATGATTTGCTGGTTTTTTTCTGAAGGCAGGTCCTGCAGGTGCGTTGCGGTTTGGTAAGCGTTGAATAATACATTTTTTGCCTGGAGCTCGTTGGCGGGATCTCCAATCAATTGCAACATTTCCTCATGTTCTGCTTCACTGGCCGCTTCGGCCATTAATCGGTTCAGTAAGTAGGCCAGCCGCTCGTGGTTCGTCATTATTTTCTGATATAAGGTTTATTGATATGACAATCTTGCGATCGGTTCGGGGGGGAACGGTTAAAAATATTTCAGGAAATGCAGTATAAAGGCGACCGGCAGGCCCTTCATGTGCATTGAACAGTAAGCGCGGATGCTCCTCATGGCCTGGTCGAGGTTCCATTTTACCGTTTCCGGAGAAACATGGAGCCGCGTTGCTACCTCGTCCCGCTTCAGGTGTTGTTCCTTAATAAGTTGATAGGTTAATTTCTGTTTTTCAGGTAAACGTGCAATGGCCTGGTACAGGAGTTGTTGAAATTCTTTGGTATGCATTTCAGCGTCGGCCCCCGGATGAACCAGGGAAACGGTGTCCTGGACCAGCCGGTTGTAATTGGACCTTTCCCTTTCCATCCGCTTCAATTCGTTGAAGGTGATGTTTCTTGCAACGGTATAAACCCAGCCCTCGAAATTGTCGATTTGGTCCAGTGTTACTCGGTTTTTCCAGATTTGAACGAAGGTGTCCTGTAATATTTCCTCCGCGGCCCATTCGTTTTTGGTGATCCGGAGCGCCGTGGTATAGACTCTTGGCCGGTACAGGTCGAACAATACGGTAAAGGCTGCTTCATCTCCATCCCGGATCTGAGACAAAAGCATTTTTACCCTTCCTGTAGTACCCGGTTCCATGCGTCAAATATAATGGTTATAAAAATTTATGATAAAATATCCGCCCATACCCCCCCATGCTTTTTTTTGGTTGTCATTATTGAAAATGTAACAACATTGTTGCACCGAAACCAACTAACAGAAATCAAACTTAACCATGGTGATTAAAAAGACATTTTTTGCCCTTGTGGCATTTTGCGCCGGGGCAAAGGGGTACACGCAGCAAATCATTATTCAGACCCCTGAGGTTATGGCGTTGAGAAAAATAAAAGATTCCACGGAACTTCATGCGAAATTAAAAGCCTTGGGCACATCAGGTAGCGAAAAGGACTACAGCACCCTTCACACTTATTACAAGGCGACGAATTCTAAATTGGCGGATTCCGTTGGAAGGGTTGCCGTGAGCAGGTTTCCCAAAGGTTCAGTGGCATTGGACATCGCTTCAAAAAAAATGTTTGTGAAGGATATTGTTCAACAGGAGAAGGCGCTTACTGAATTGAGGGCTGAGTTCCCCGACCAGCAGTTCGATAAGTTTTACGGATACATCGTAAGGAGTTTCCTGGAAGAAAAAAATGCGGCCGGTACATTCAGGTACCTTGATTTGATGTCTGAAAAAGAAAGAGCTACGGCCTTCACATCCGCGATAAATACGGCTTCGCTGTTTGATGCGCAGGCAACAGCGGCTTACCTCGCTCATCAACTGGCTTCAAAAAAACTTCCGGAGAATGAAAGACTGAATATACTGCTTTTGCAAAGCGACGCGCTGCATAAACTGGGCGACTATCAGAAAGCTTTTGAATCCATCAGTATTTATTACAACAGTACAAGCCGGAAAACGCCCTACCTGGAGGCCGAGTACTATTTGCTGATGAGTAAAACCGGCGGACAGGCGGCGGCGCTACCGCACCTGGAAAAGGCCATGCTGAACAGGATTGGCGGCGAAGCCCTGAAACAGGAACTACTGAAGGCTTACGCTAAAGTAAATCCCGGTAAAGATGTGGCGGCATATATGGCGGAACTGAACGACCGGCTTGGCGATGCTACCCGCAACGAAGTTGCGCAACACATGGTAAACGAAAAAGCGCCCGCTTTTACCGTGGTGGATGAGCAGGGTAAAAATGTCTCACTCGCAGATTTTAAAGGGAAAACTATCGTGATCGACTTCTGGGCTACCTGGTGCGGTCCCTGTAAAAGAGCGCTCCCTTCCATGCAGGCTACGGTCAACAAATACAAAAACGATCCTAATGTGGTGTTCCTCTTTATCCATACCTGGGAAGGAAAAAGTAAGGATGGGGATGTGAAAGTAGCCGCCAGGAAGTATTTCACCGAAAACAATTACGACAACCTTCCGCTGTACTGGGATTTGCAGAATGCACAAAAGGTGAACCCCGCTGTAAGCGCATTTAAGGTAACCGGTATTCCGGCGAAATTTGTGATCGACGGCAACGGAAACATCAGGTTCAGGAAAGAAGGCGCAGGCATGGATATGGACTTCGCTGTAGCGGAACTCTCCGCCATGATTGAATTGGCCAAAAAAGGCTGACCTTAGCCCACACCACAGCAACGCATTGTTGAATTGAAAACAACGGGCTGACCAGGATGACAGCAGAACTGCAAAGTTTACTGCCCTAAAGAACGATATCTAAACTTTAAACCAAAACTACTGATGAATTTATCCATTCAAAGGATTTTACGCCACCTTACCTGTGTGGCCGTATTATGCTTCCTTTTGGCAGAAGGCGTTCGTGCACAGAACATAACGCTCTCAAAAACGGATTACACGTTAGATGAACTGTTTTCGGAAATCAGAAAGCAGAGCGGATACGATTTTATTTTTACCACCCCTCAGTTCAACAGGGCGAAAAAAGTGACCGTGAAAGCCCGGAATGCGCAACTGGCGAATCTCCTGAACGATGTTTTCGGCGGTCAGCATATCAGTTATGTGATCCGGAACAAAACCATCGTGGTTACCGATAATAAAACCACTGCCGCCACGCCGGTTCCGGCGAAACGGGATGAATTGATTGCAGGGTTTGTGGGCAGTAAGAACGGGAGGGTCGCCATCAGTGGTGTGAACGTTACGGTAAAAGGAACAAACATCGCGGTGGAAACAAAGAACGATGGCCGCTTTGTAATAAATGCGCCGGCAGGCGCCACCGCACTTGTATTCAGCAGGATCGGCTATAAAACCGTTGAAGTGCAGATCGGACCGAATGCGGATTACAACATATCGATGGAAGAGGATCAGCAGACACTGAAAGATGTGGTGGTAACCGGAACCGGCCTTGTTAAAAAAGCAGGCACCTTCTCCGGGGCTGCTACCACCATTACCGGAGCAGAATTGAAGGCCATCAACACCAACAATATTTTCGCAGGGATCTCCGCCATGGATCCTTCTTTCAAAATTCTCCAGGACAATATCGCCGGTGGCAACATCAATATGCTGCCCAACATACAGTTGCGGGGTCAAAACCAACTGCCCAACCTGGGGAGTAATTTTAACCTGGACGCCAATCCCAACCTGCCGCTTTTTGTGCTCGACGGATTTGA
>CAMLPA010000360.1 GCA_946481605.1 uncultured Flavihumibacter sp.
TGGTTGTCTGCTCGCCCGTGCAGGCGCAGGATGCGCGGGTGGTGCGCGGCGTGGTGCTTGATGCGCTGCAGGTGCCGGTGAACGGCGCTTCGGTGCGGGTATTACAGGCAACTGCCAGTACAAAAACGGATGCGGAAGGCAAATTCTCCCTGAATGTGCCTGCCAACAGACGGATATTACAGGTGAGCCATGTGGGAAAGGCCACCCAGGATGTAAACATTGGTACCCAGGATTACGTGGTGATTACGATGAAGGACAGTACTTCGGAGATGGATGAAGTGATCGTGGTGGGGTATGGTAAGCAGAAAAAAGAGTTGGTAGTGTCGGCAGTAAGCCAGACAACGGGTAAAATCCTGGAGCGTGCAGGAGGTGTTTCCAATATTGGTGCTGCGCTTACCGGAAACGTACCAGGCCTTATCACGGCACAAAGTACCGGTTTGCCGGGTGAAGAGGATCCTCAGTTGCTGATTCGTGGCCGAAGCACATGGAATGATGCCAGCCCGCTGGTATTGGTAGACGGTGTTGAAAGATCCATGAACAGTGTTGATATCGGTTCTGTAGAAACAGTTACGGTTTTGAAAGATGCCTCAGCAACGGCGGTTTTTGGATCGCGCGGCGCAAATGGTGTTATCCTCATCACTACAAAAAGAGGTAAGCTGGGCAGGGCATCAATCAGAGGCACGGTTAATACGATTGTAAAGGTTCCTTCAAAATTGCCTGGAAAATATGACGCGTACGATGCCCTCCGAATGAGGAATGAGGCAATTGAATATGAACTGGCGCTCAAGCCGGAAAGTTGGAACAATTATCTTCCCCAGAGTGTCCTGGACAAATACCGGAATCCCGCCAATCAACAGGAAGCAGAAAGGTACCCCAATGTGGATTGGGTAGAGGCGCTGTTTAAAGACTATGCAACTTCGAACAACGCAAACATCAACATCAGTGGGGGGACAAAAGCGGTGAAGTATTTTAACAGTATTGACTTCCTTAGTGAAGGCGATCTCTTCAAGATATACGAAAACAAAAGAGGATATAATCCAGGTTTTGGTTTCAAAAGGTTGAACGTACGCAGTAACCTTGATTTTCAGTTAACGCCTTCTACCTTGTTAAAAACCAACCTTTCCGGTTCTTATGGGGTAAGAAAGAGCCCCTGGGGTTTCCAAAGCGGGAGTTATGGTTCCTGGATTGATGCTTACACTACTGCTCCTGACGTTTTTGTGCCGGTTTACGAAGATGGTACCTGGGGCTATTACGCGCCCAATGAGGGCCGGGCGGAGAACTCTGCAAGAAGTCTTGCCCTGGGTGGCGTACAGTTTCAGACAGCTACCCGTATCACCACTGATTTCGTTCTGGAACAGAACCTGGATATGCTGGTAAAAGGACTGAAATTCTCCGGGACACTTTCTATGGATAACAACTTTGTTGAAAGCAACAGGGGCATCAACGATCTGTACAATGATGCACAAAGAAAATGGATCGATCCGGTTACCGGAATTGCCACTTACAAACTTGCTTTTGACGGCGTTACCAATTTCGATTTCCAGGAAGGAATCAAATGGACGCCTTCAGGCGGAAACGTTTCTGGTAATGAGCGCCGGTTGTTCTACCAGCTACAACTGAATTACGCCAAAACATTTGCCGACAAACACAGTGTTTCAGTGATGGGGCTGTTGAACAGGAATGTAAGAGCGAATGGAAGTGAAATCCCTTCCTACAGGGAAGATTGGGTTTTTCGCAGCAGTTACAGTTATGAAAACAAATACACTATTGAATACAGTGGCGCTTATAACGGTTCTGAAAAGTTCAGCGCGGAAAACCGCTTTTCCTTCTTTTCTTCCGGAGGGCTTAACTGGATGATGTCAAGAGAGAAGTTTATGAATTCAGTGAAATTCGTAGACATGCTGAAGCTAAGAGCCTCGTATGGCCAAACCGGCTTTGATAATGTTGGGGGTACGAGGTTTTTGTACCTTACAGAGTGGGCGTTTGGTGGAAGATCAAGGTTGGGTATGAATGGCGAAGGTGCGGAGCAAAGTCCTTACAACTGGTATAGGGAAATGAGTGTGGGCAACCCTAATCTGCAATGGGAAGAGTCACAGAAGTATAACTTGGGTGTTGAATATGAACTGTTCAGAGGGCTTATTAAGGGGAAGGCTGATTTCTTCTACGACAAACGTTCCAATATCCTGCTAAGTGGTAGTCCTAATGCGAACCCAAGAAGGACAGTACCTTCTTATTACGGGGCAACGCCTGCGGTAGCCAACCTTGGAAAGGTGGATTCCAAAGGATATGAACTGGAACTGAGTTTCAGTAAAAACCTCAATCGTAATGCGAGGGTTTGGGCCGATCTGAATATGACCCATAGCCAGAACCGTGTGATGGAGTCGGATGACCCCGCTTTGTTGAAAGCCTATCAGAAAAATGAAGGTTACCAGATCGGTCAGACCAGGTCTTACGTAAGCCAGGGATATTATAATACATGGGATGAACTGTATGGCAGTACCGTACACAACGCAAACGACCTCCAGAAGTTACCCGGGAACTATCATATTGTAGATTATAACGGGGATGGTGTGGTAGATGCTCAGGACGAAATCCCTTATGGTCATACAGGCTGGCCGCAAAATACTTACAATGCCACCTTTGGTTTCGACTGGAAAGGCTTTACTGTCTTCGCCCAGTTCTACGGAGTGAACAATGTTACGCGCCAGGTTGTGTTCAATAGCATGACCTCTCAAAGCCACCTCGTATATGAGGAAGGGTCTTATTGGTCAAAAAACAATATCAACGCTGATGTTCCCATGCTGCGTTGGCTTTCCACACCGGCCGGGTATTACAGAGGTACTCAGTATATGCATGATGGCGCTTACCTGAGGTTGAAAAATGCGGAAGTGGCTTATGCATTTACTGCAGGTCAGGTAAAACGGTTCGGACTTTCAGGATTACGTATTTACCTGAATGGTAATAACCTGATTACCTGGAGCAAAATGCCCGACGACAGAGAGTCCAACTTTGCCGGAACAGGATGGGCCTCCCAAGGTGCCTATCCTACAGTGAAACGCTACAATTTGGGCGCAAACATTACTTTCTAAGATTTTACTATGAAAAAGAATATAAAATTGTTATTGACCGCATGCACAGTGGCTGCGGCTATAGGTCTGGGCTCATGTACAAAATTTCTTGACAGGGCACCTGAGTCCATCATCTCGGAAGATGATGCCTATAAAAATTTTATCGCTTTTCAGGGTTTCACAGAGGAACTTTACCACTGTATTCCTGATTTTACAAACGCTTACTGGACCAATTCCTGGAACTGGGGAGAAGATGAGATACAGTCTACTTCAAGGGATTTCCACTTTATCGTGAAAATCGACAATGGTGATTTCTGGGGATGGCAATCCCAGTTCGATGGATGGCAGGCCGGATGGATGGACAGAAACAATACAAGTACCAACGATGATCGTTTCGCGAAGTCGCTCTGGAAGCTTGGTTGGTATGGTATCCGGAAAGCGAACATGGGATTGGAAAATATTGATAAACTGACTGAAGGAACCCAGGAAGAACGGGATCTTATTAAAGGACAGTTGTTGTTTTTCAGGGGTTGGTTTCATTTTATGTTCATGCAGTATTTCGGTGGCCTGCCATACATTGATTACGTTTTGCCGGCAGATGAAAAGCTGACGCTTCCGCGCCTGAAATACCATGAGTGTGCTGATAAGGCTGCTGCCGATTTCAGGGAAGCTGCGAACCTGTTGCCACTTAACTGGGATAATACCACTGTAGGTAAAAGAACACTGGGTAAGAACCAAGTGCGCATTAATAAAATTATGGCGCTCGGATACCTCGGTAAAAATTACCTCTGGGCTGGAAGTCCACTGATGAACAAAGAATCTACAGGGAGCGAAACTTACAATACGGAATACTGCAAAAAGGCCGCCGATGCTTTTGCTGAACTGTTGCAGTTTTGTGAATCCGGTGAAGCGCCCTACAGCCTCCTGCCTTTCGCCCAATATTCTACCAATTTCTACACTACCGGCCAGAACTGGGCGATGCCCGGAGGAACAGAGGCTATTTTCAGAGGCCCTTACTTCGGCGCTCACGGGTCTACCTATGGTACCGCCAGGCAATATGCGCCATCGCCCATCCTGATTGATGGGGACGTTAAATTCCTGCCTACTTCCAATTATGTGAATTATTACGGAATGGCAAATGGTCTCCCTATTAAAAATATTACCCAGGCAGATCCGGAATCAGGGTATGACCCTCAATATCCCTGGAAGGGAAGAGATCCCCGGTTTTATAATGATATTGTTTTTGATGGTGTGAAATGCGTTCAGGGAAGTATTCCTTCAGCGCAGGAAGAAGGAAACAGGTATGCTAATCTTCATA
>CAMLPA010000361.1 GCA_946481605.1 uncultured Flavihumibacter sp.
GGACCACCATTCACTTCCCAGGGCAGTACCGGTTGTGTAAGCGTGGTGGTCGGGCCTTCCAGTGTCCAGGGATTACTCATCTTTGCAATGTAGATGTTCTGGTTTTGTACGGCCTGATTGGGGCGACCACTCCAGAGGAAATAATTCGTGCCGTTGTATTGCAGCACGCTGCCATCGATGGCCCAGAAATCGGCATCGGCCGCGAATATCTTGCCTTTGTCCACCCATGTTCCGGAGAGCGGATCTGCACTGCTGTTTTCGAGTACCCATGTACGTTGTGTTACATCGGGGCCTGATCCGGCGGTGTAATAGATGTACCATTTGTTGTCCAGAAAATGGATTTCAGGCGCCCACACGTTGGCGGCATTAGGACCACCTGCTGTGGGCGTGTACACCGTAGTTCCAGGCACCGAACCCAGCGCCGAAATATTTTTCGCTTTCCAGATGCCCACCCTGTTGCCCAGCGTATGCGTGTAGTAATAGAATCCGTTCCGTTGAATCACCCAGGGATCGGCCCCACTCAGGAGCGGGTTCGTAAATGTATTCGTCTGAGGAGGCGGTTCGGGCGTACCCGGGCCATTGTTCTTCTTTTTACAGAACAGGCTGAACGCAGCGGCTACAGCAGCCAGACTCACCACTATGATTCTTTTATTTTTCAGCATGGTTTCAAATTTAACTTAGGATCCCCTATTTGCCCGTAGTATTTTTGATGGCACGGATTTCCGATTCTTTATATGGTGTGCCATTTATCCTGAACACATCGTGGAACCAGAGTTCGGGCTCACTGGTATATTTCTTCTGCCAACTGTCCCAGGGGAAGATGGTCTGTGATTTACCACTTACGAGTCCCCAGTTGAAGGCGGCTACTTTGTATTTTTTCACGATGGGCAACGTTCCTTCAAAGGTACTTCCGTTTCCCCTCGACATATATTCCGTACACAACAACGGCCTTCCGTAACGCTGGAGCCATTGCACCCGCTGCTCAAAATCGGCAGGATGATCGTAGTTGTGAAAAGAAATAACGTCCGACTGTTCAATCATCAGCTTTTCAATGGGACGCAAACTGTCGTGGCTCGCCCAGTTGCCCGCCCAAACACCTGCGGTGATGGGCTGCGTTGGGTCCTGTGCACGCACCCAGGAGAATGCTTTCTCCAGCAGGTTGTGTACGAGTTCAACTTTATTGTACGGCTCGAAACGACCATAGCTGCTGTTGTTCGTATTGTCGGGCTCATTCCACACATCCCACCCCACAATACGGTTATCGTTCCTGAAATGGCGTACAATATCGGTTACATATTGCTGTAAGCGCGGATATTGTTTCGGATCCTTCAGCGCATCGGCACCGGGACTCTGCACCCAGCCTGAGTTGTGGAGGAACGGAGCGGGTTCGTGCTGTTTACCAGGATGCGGAAACGGGTCCCAGCAGGAATCGAACAATACGAGTAACGGCCTGATCTTATACCTGGCGGCAATTTTCAGAAAAATATCGATCCTTTTTTTGAAGCCCTGCGGGTCTTGTTTGTACGCGATATCGTGGAGAAAAACACGCATTGTATTCATCCCGATATCGGCGGCCCATTTCAATTCCCGGGCAATGGTGGCGGTATCGAATGTTTCGGCCTGCCACATTTCCAGTTCATTAATGGCGGTGCTTGGTACAAAGTTGGCGCCCACCAGCAAAGGCTGGGTGGCGTACCAGGCGTTGGCTTTCTCTTTGGTCCAGATGGCGCGGCCTTTCACTGGCGACTGCGCCATGGTGCAGGTGGAGATAAGCAGTAAAAAACATACAATGGATGTCAGCGATCGCATGGGTCTTGTTTTAGATAAAGAAAGAAATGACGGATTGAAATAAGTTTACCAGTTATCGTTCTGTTTCAGGTTCGGATTGATGTCTATTTCCGTTTGGGGGATGGGCATGTATTTGTTCCTGCCGATAACGAAATTGTTGAATTCCGGATCACGCGCCTTCAGTTCGGCGAGTTTGGTGGCATCGTCAAAGAATCCCCACCTGGCGAGGTCGTTCCAGCGCGTACATTCGCCCGTTAGTTCGGTAATTCTTTCGTGCATGAGCTGGCGGAGGAACTGTTCTTTGTTCATACCGGGCATGGTTACACTCAGTCGTTGTAAGCCAGCGCGCTGGCGAACACGGTCCACATGGGCGTAAGCTTCGGCGGTGCGGTTCACTTCGTTGAGCGCTTCGGCGTACATCAGCAAAACATCGGCGAAACGGATCACACGGAAATTCACGGGGCTGTTAAAGATTTCAAATTCGTTGATGCGGAAATAATCGTCCAGGTATTTGCGGTACCACACCCTGTTCCGGGTATTGGCGTCATAGTTTTTAGAGGTGAAGGAGCCGCCGTACACAATGCTGAAATCAGGTCCGCGCACATCTGTGGAATCGTACAGTGCTGTGATGGCGAGGCGTGGGTCTCTTTGTCCGCCGGTTGTGTTCTCTTTCAGAAATTCGTGTACCACCCACCTGTTCATGTTTGCGTCGTTGAAACCATGTCCGGGAGGACCAAAGAAAGGTGCCCTGCTGGTTCCTACATTGGAAGTAGGCCCATCTTCCCCGCTGTTTTCCGCCCGCATTTTAAATTGTATTTCAAATACCGATTCAATATTGTTTTCGGTGGTGTGGCGGAAGTTGTCTGCGTAGTTGGCCGTAAGGTCATACAGCGTTCTTCCATCGCCTTCCACCAGCCAGCGCAATGCATCTACTGCGGGTTGGTATTCTTTCTGCTGCAGGTGCGCCCTTCCTAAAAGCGCATACGCGGCTCCTTTAGTGGCCCGGCCAATATTATCGTTGTTGTAAGACGGCGGCAAAGCGGCAGCGGCTTCGGTGAGGTCTTTTTCTATCTGCGCCCAAACCTGCTCCTGCGGTGCCTGGAAAGGTTTATCTGAAGGTTGTGAAGGCTCCAGAATCAGCGGAATATTTCCCCAGATGGTGACCAGGTTATAATAATACAGGGCACGAAGAAACTTCGCTTCCCCGAGGTACCTGTTTTTGAGGTTTTCGTCCATCGTAATGGAAGGAACCCTTGCCAGCACCTGGTTGGCGCGGTAAACACCTCTCCAGTGGTGCCACCAGGTATCATAGTTTACTTCAAAGCTGTATTGGGTAATGTTGTGCGCACCGATGCTGCGGAGTTCGTTCCAGGGGCTGGTGGAGTAGCCATCATCGGAACGCACATCCATATAAAACGGCATCCATCTTGAATAGGGCGCGCCGTTGCGGTAGAAATTGCCGTACACCGCATTCACACCAAGCAATGCGTCAGTTCCCGTTTGCCAGAAATTGGATTCATCCGGAACATTCGGGTTGGGAATATCCAGTTCCATGGATTTTTTGCAGGAAGCAAAGGTGAAGAGCAGTATGGAATATAGAATGATTTTTTTCATTGCTGAAGATTGAAAGTGAAAGATCAGAAACCGAAGTTGATGCCTGCTGAAAGGATGCGCATGGCGGGATATTGCCCGTTGTCCAGCCCTCTTTCAAAAATGTTCACCCCTGTAATATCGGGATCGAGTCCTTTGTATTTTGTGAAGGTGAGCAGGTTCTGTCCGCTTACGAATATTCTCGCGGAGTTAAAACCAGCTTTTGAAAGTGTTGTTCTGGGAATCGTATACCCGATCTCCACATTGCGGAGCCGCAGGTAGGAACCATCTTCCAGCCAGCGATCGGTTTGGGGCAATACATTGAATTGTATGCCCTGATCCGGTGCCCCCATCGCTGCACGTGGCATATCGGTGTTGGGATTTTGTGCTGTCCATGGATTGGCGCCCTTTCTGAAATTCGTATTCTGATCCATGCGGTCTACATTGTAGCGCGGCCTGTTGTACAGTTGGTTGCCTACCACGGCATACCACTGCATGCTGAAGCTGAAGTTCTTCCAGGAAGCATTAAAGATAGCGCCGGTTTCAAAATCAGCCCAAGGTGTACCTGCGTACACGCGGTCTTTGTCGGTATTCAATTCACCATCGCCATCCGTATCCACGTAACGCACATCTCCGGGACGGGCCCAGGGTTGCAGCAATTCACCGTTTTTATTGGTGTGTGCATCTATTTCAGCCTGGTTCTGAAAGAGACCATCGGTTTGAAGCACGTACCATTCTCCGATAGAGCGGCCCAGTTGCGTACGGGCATCGCCCAGTTGTGTGTATTTGGTGGTGGTATCGCCAAAGCTGGTCACCTTGTTGCGGATAAGCGTGAAGTTGAGCGTGGCGTCCCATTTGAAAGCCCGCTGTGAATTGCTTTTATAAGTAATGCCCAGTTCAAATCCTTTGTTGCGGATGGAAGCGGCATTTACCGGGGGATTACCACCTGCATTACCTGTTGTTAAACTGATGGGAAGATCCACCAACACATCATTTGTGCTGGCGA
>CAMLPA010000362.1 GCA_946481605.1 uncultured Flavihumibacter sp.
CTGGAAGAATATGTAAGCAACGGCGGCGGGCTTTATGTGTTGCATTCCGCCAACAACGCGTTCGCGCATTGGGAAGCCTACAACAAAATGATCGGTATGGGATGGCGGCCAAGGTCCTATGGGTTTGCGGTGGAGATTGATTCAACGCAAAAAGTACAGCGCATTCCTCCGGGTGAAGGGCAAGGCACGGGCCACGGCGACCGGTTCGATGCCATCGTTCAAATACTCACCCCCCACCCCATCAACAAAGGTTTCCCTAAGGCATGGAAAACGGCCAATACGGAGGTCTATCATTTCCCGAGAGGCAGCGCTGAAAACCTGACTGTTTTATCCTACGCGTTCGATAGTTCAGCCACAAAACGGCAATGGCCGCTGGAATGGGTGGTCCAATATGGAAAAGGAAGAGTCTATAATTCCAGCATGGGCCATTTATGGGCAGGAGAAAAGTTCCCTGTTTCCTACAGATGCATCGGCTTCCAGACCACCGTGATCCGGGCAATGGAATGGCTCGCCACAGGGAAAGTTACTTATCCCGTTCCTAAAAACTTCCCCTCAAACAGCAGTACCAGCCTGAGAAACGAAGCTGATTATGAAGAAAGGGACTTATAAAGGCCCGGGGTCAGAAATTATTACTATCTACAAAAAAAGGAGTGGCGTACCGTTACCGATACGCCACTCCTGTGATAAAACAGCTATATTTTATCTATAACTTATCTGTAATGTTGAAATAATCGAAATACACTGAGCCTCCGGGGGTTTTCGTGGCATAGTTGAACAACGTGAACCTGTACCCGATAAACTGGGGAATGGTGTACGCCATTTTTAACGGCTTCCCAATAGCGGTCCATTTTTTACCATCCAGGCTGTAGTAGAAAACAGCGGTATCTTTTTTGTCTGTAAAATCACAATCTGCTTTAAAATACACCGTCTGCTGGCTAAGGGGTATCCTTTCTTGTTCAACGGGCATTCCTGTTCCACCGGCGTTCACCATTACAATGTGTTTTTGGTTGCCTTCCATTTTTACACCTACCTGTCCGAAGTTCTTTTGTAACAAACCAAGTCCGGCGAAGTCTCCGTCTTTCATTTTGGAAACATCAATAGCCGTGCTGCCGGAACAAACGGGTCCGATGGTACGCTGGGTTAAAGAATTTCTTGCCTGCAGGAAGCTGGTATCCACCCTTCCGGTGGTCAGGCGCAGGTAACCCGGCCTTGCTTTTACCGACCACAAACTATTGTCCGGGTTATGGTTCCATTGCCATACAAGGGGCAAAGCAGGCTCCCCTTTTTTGCGCGTGAATGCATCTGAATGCACGATTCCCGGAATGAGTCTCTTGCTTGCAGGAAGGTTCAGTTGTTCAGGCACTTTTCCATTCACGCCCAGCACAGGCCAGCCATCTTCCCATTTTACGGGCACGAGGTATGGAATGCGCCCTACAGCACCGTAATCGCGGAAAAGGTAGGAATACCAGGTACCATCGGGCATGTCAACCAGTCCGCCCTGCGCAACGCCCAGGTCCTGCAAACCGATTCTGCCTTCATAAGGCCCGTGAATATTGTCGGCGCGGTGGATCACCACGGTACGCATGCCGCCCGGAGGCCAGGAGATGTTAAACAAGTAATATTTTCCATTCACTTTAAATAGTTGCGATCCTTCCGCTGGAAGTCCGCCCCGCTTTCCTTCCGGCATGCTTGGCGCAGTGGCGTTTTCGATCACCACTTTTTCTGTTTCTGGCTTTACTCCGGAAAGATCATCCTTCAACTCCACCAGGTTGAGTTTTCCGCCGCCATACAACATATATACCTTTCCATCGTCGTCGAAGAACAGGGAATGGTCGTGCATCATGGGCTTGAAAGAGATGGCCTTCCAGGGGCCTCTATCAATATCTTTTGTAGTGTAGATGTATGTTTTCCCGGTTGTTTGCGCAAAAGTAGAAACATAATAAACACCTTTATGGTAACGGATAGAACTGGCCCAGGAACCTCTTCCATAAGTACTCTTGTTGTTGGTGAGGTTCAGTTCGTCCACATTGGCCAGTGTATCATACGCATAGCCAATCAGTTTCCAGTTGGAAAGATCCGTAGACTTCATGATGGGCACACCAGGACTCATGTGCATGGTGGTGCTGCTCATGTAATAATTATTGCCTACTCTTATCACGGAAATATCCGGCACGTCCGCGAATATGACCGGGTTGGCAGCTTTGGGCTGCGCCTGCAGTTTCACAGCCGCCAGCAGGGAGAGCATAGCCGTAAAACGAACAATACTTTTCTTCATGTTGCTTTTATTTTTATTGCCTGTTCAATCATTTTAAAGTGCGGTAAATGTGAGCAACTGTCCTTTTGCCGTAGGCACATCATATAAAATTGATGGCTTTACTGCGGGAAGCGCGAGTGACGCTTTGGGCGATACTACCGGCGCGGGAATAACCGCAGTTTCAAAGAAGGAATTCGGGTTAGCCCCGGAAGCTTCTTTCAAAGATGCGCCAGTATTCAGTTTCATAGCATTGTGTACCCGAAGCCTGAGGTTGCCGCCCAGGTTCGATTTCACAGAAAGGGTCTTCAGTTTTCCTTCCTTCCATTCCATCTTTACGATTTCAAAACCGCCCCAGGCCCGCAGCCCTGTGATGCTTCCAGACTTCCACTCATCCGGCAGCGCCGGTAATATATGAATAGCACCGTCGGAAGTTTGCATCAGCATTTCCGTGATGCCCGCCGTGCAGCCGAAGTTTCCATCTATCTGGAATGGTGGGTGGGCGTCGAAGAGGTTGTTGTAGGTGCCGCCGCCGCCCGGATTCACCCCCAATGGCGTAAGCTGGTTCTTAATCAGTTGGTATGCATGGTTTCCGTTCTGCATCTTCGCCCACCAGTTCACTTTCCAGCCCATGCTCCATCCGGTAGATACATCTCCACGGTGGAGTAATGTGGTGTTGGAGGCGCTGAACAATTCTGGGGTCCGGTAAGGAGAAATCTGATTGGAAGGGAAAAGTCCGTACAAATGCGAGATGTGCCGGTGCTTGTCATCAGGGCTGTCCACATCATCCAGCCATTCCTGTAATTGTCCGTGCTGCCCGATGTGCATGGGCGGCAGCCGTTTGCGCATAAGGATGAGTGTATCCACAAAAGCCGCGTCCTTCCCCAATACACGTGCGGCACGTATTGCCGTGGTGAAGGCATCGAAAACAATCTGGTTGTCCATGGTGGCACCAGCGTCAATGGAAGCACCCTCGTGTGCACGGGGCGCATTCTCCGGAGAAGTTCCGGGGTTAACGACCAGCCATTTGTTCGCAGGATGTTCCACCAGGAAATCGACATAAAAAGTTGCCGCGCCTTTCAGTACCGGGTAAACGCTTTCCAGGTATTGTTTATCGCCATTGTATAAGAAATGTTCCCAAAGGTGCTGACTCGTCCAGCCGCCGCCCGCGTTCCATATTCCCCAGAAAGCGCCATCCACGGGACCTGTAGCCCGCCAGATGTCTGTATTGTGGTGCGCCACCCATCCTCTGGCACCGTACATGCTTTTTGCGGTAGTGGCCCCTGTTTCAGACATTTCCTTCACCATGGTGAGGAAGGGTTCGTGCAACTCGGCGAGGTTGGTTCTTTCCGCGGGCCAGTAATTCATTTCCGCATTAATGTTAATCGTGTATTTACTGTCCCATGCGGGCCGGAGGTTGTGGTTCCAGATGCCCTGCAGGTTCGCGGCCTGTCCGCCGGGTTGGGAAGAAGAGATGAGGAGGTAACGCCCGAACTGATAGTACAAAGCGATGAACTGCGGATCAAACGTATTCCTGAAGTTAGAAAGCCGTTCATCCGTAGGAAGTGATTCCGCACCTGAAGTGCCCAAATCAATTTTTACGCGGTTGAAATATTGCTGGTAGGCTGGCACATGCGCCCTCAGCAAGGCGGCGTAAGTTTTAGCCGCGGCCTTGTCCAGGTAAGTTTTCGCCCGCTCCTGTTCATTCCCGCTGATGTCTTTGTAATTGTTGAAATTGGTAGCAATGGAAATATAGATCGTAACTGCGTTGGCACCTTTTACTTCAATAGTGCTGTCGCCGGGAATTACGGCACCACCTTCGTTGCGTAAACGTGCGATACCTTTAAAACGTATTTTACCTTCCACACCCTCGTGGTCACTTGTAAGCCCATCTATAACAAGTTCCTTTCCTGCTGCCTTTATTGTTGCGCGGCGATGCGGCGTAGAATAAGCCGCTACAAAAGAAATGCAGCCGGGCTTGCTTGCGGTAAGCTTTACCGCCACCACCCTATCCGTAAAAGAAGCGATCGCTTCACGCGTGTAAGTAATGCCATTCACCGTATAAAAAGTCTTGCTGACCGCGGTTTCAATATCCAGTTCACGGTGGTAACCGGTATAGTTTTCGTG
>CAMLPA010000363.1 GCA_946481605.1 uncultured Flavihumibacter sp.
GAACATCTTTGGCGATTTTACAACCATTGTAGCAGATGGCGTCGCTGAGGAAAGATGGGGAGTGGGGCTGAGGTGCCAGGTCGTCTTCCCTGTTGTAGTTGTATTCGGTTGCTTCCACTTCCATGATAATCTTCTTCATGGTGCTTACAACCAGTGCGGGGTGTTGGCCGGTAGCGGTTTCACCGGAGAGCATCACGGCGTCAGCACCTTCGAGCACGGCGTTGGCCACGTCGGTGATTTCACTCCTGTTGGGCTTCACGCGGTCGATCATGCTTTCCATCATCTGTGTGGCCACAATAACGGGTTTGGCGCGGTGGATACATTTGCGGATCAGGTCCTTCTGGATCATGGGCACCTTTTCAACGGGAACTTCCACGCCCAGGTCGCCACGGGCAATCATGATGGCGTCTGATTCAATGATGATGTCGCGGATATTCTTAAGCGCTTCAGGCTTTTCGATTTTGGCGATTACCTTGGCCTTACTTTTTGCTTCGGTGAGCCTGGTCTTCAGGCTGGTAATATCTTTCACATCGCGAACGAATGAAAGTGCGATCCAGTCTACGTTTTGTGTGAGGATAAATTCGAGGTCCTCCAGGTCTTTGGTGGTGAGTGCGGGGAGGGAAACTTTCGTATCGGGAAGATTGATACCTTTTTTAGAAGAAAGGATACCGCCGAGTGTTACTTCTACTTTTACGTCGTTGGCAGGTGTTATCTCCACCACTTTCACTTCAATCTTACCGTCATCGATAAGGATAATGTTGCCAACTTTCACATCCTGGTGAAGGTTAGGGTAGGACACATAGATTTTTTCCATGGTGCCTACACATTTTTCGAACGTAAAGGTGAGCACATCTCCGGCCTTTACTTCCATAGCGCCGCCCTGGATTTCACCAACGCGGAGTTTTGGTCCTTGCAGGTCGGCCAGGATAGCGATGGTGTAAGGTTCGGTTTTATTGATGTTACGGATATGCTCAATGATTTTTGCTTTGTCTTCATGTGAACCATGAGAGAAGTTGAGGCGGAATACATTCACACCTGCTCTCACCAGTTCCAGGAGTTTTTCGTAGGTATCGCAGGCGGGGCCCACTGTTGCCACGATTTTGGTGCGGTGGATGGTGTGCTCTTTTCCTGCTTCGCGGTCCATCTGCTTGTGCAGATACTTTTCTACGTGTTTTGACATGTTCTGTGTTTGTTTTGAGTTGTTGCGTACGATAATCAATCTGTGCACGAAAAAGGGGCAGGCGACACATCAGCCGGCTGCCCCGTAGTATTTTAGGATGCCAATATTTTTACAATCTTCATCCAGTCATCTCCGATCTTTTGTTTGGCTTTCACGGCCTTGTCGAGTGGGGTATAGCTCATCTTGTTGTTTACGATGCCCACCATCACATTGTGCCTTCCTTCCATCAGGCATTCCACGGCGGAGTAGCCCATTCTGCTGGCGATCAGCCTGTCGAGACAACTGGGTGCGCCACCGCGCTGGATATGTCCGAGGATACAAACACGGGTATCGGCGTTCAGTTTTTCCTTCACCAGTTTGGCTACTTCTTCCGCGCCGCCAAAGCCATCACCTTCGGCTACCACCACCAGGTTCACCAGTTTCTGCCTTTTCTCCTTTTCCTGAAGCGAAGCAATCAGGTGGTCGATATCCGTTTTCTTTTCCGGAATAAGAATATGTTCAGCGCCCGTTGCGATTCCGCTGTGGAGGGCGATATAACCCGCGTCGCGTCCCATTACTTCGATAATGAAGAGACGGTCGTGCGCATCGGCTGTATCACGGATCTTATCGATGGCCTCCACCGCTGTATTTACAGCAGTGTCGAATCCGATCGTAAAATCGGTTCCGGCAATATCCTTATCTATGGTACCGGGCAGTCCGATGCAGGGAATGTCGAATTCATTGGAGAACTTCTGGGCTCCTTTAAAAGAACCATCACCACCAATCACCACCAATCCGTTGATGCCGTGCTTTTTGAGGTTCTCGTAGGCTTTTTTCCGCCCTTCTGGTTCCAGAAATTCTTTGCAGCGGGCGGTTTTTAAGATAGTTCCGCCCCTTTGTATGATGTTCGCCACGCTTTTGGAGTGCATGGGAAAAATATCGTTTTCAATTAAACCGGCATATCCCCTCATGATCCCGAATACTTCCATTCCATGATACAGTCCGGTACGCACTACAGCCCTTACCGCGGCGTTCATGCCTGGTGAGTCGCCACCGGAGGTCATTACGCCAATTTTGGTCACTTTCTTTTCCATGTCAATAATTCTCGGGTTTAATTCAAAGAATTCTAATGATTAATAAGATTCATTAAAAAATATCTCATCAGAATTCAACGAAGCCCCAAAAATAAGGAAATGAATTGAATCAAACGATTTCTTAGGCGAACCTGTAGTTGATCTTTTTGTAAACAGGCCGGGCCGATAATATTCAGTAAAATTGTAATTGAATCGGAAAACATGAAAAGAAAAGTTTTGATAACCGGGGCGAACGGTCTTTTAGGGCAGCACCTGTTGCAACAATTCAGTGCTGCAGATTTTGAAGTGGTGGCCACCGGGAAAGGGGCGGCGAGGATGCATCCCGCCAACTGGACTTACGTTCCGCTTGATATAACCGATGCCATTGCCGTGACCGAGTTGGTGATGAAAGAAAAGCCGGACATTATTATACACGCCGCCGCCATTACGCAGGTGGACCAGGCAGAAATAAATCCTGTTGAATGCTGGAACGTAAATGTAACCGCCACACGCTTCCTGCTCGATGCCGCAAAAGCCGTAAACGCTTATTTCCTGTATGTTTCTTCTGATTTTGTATTCAGTGGCAACGATGGACCGTATGATGAAACAGCAGTACCTGATCCCGTAAATTATTACGGCAGCAGTAAACTGGCAGCGGAGAAAGCCGTGATGGATTATCCAGGCAAATGGTGCATTGTAAGAACAGTGCTCGTACTTGGAAACGCCATTGAAGGCACACGAAGCACGCTCGCGTCATGGGTGTTAAATGCATTAAAAGAACAGAGACCCATTAATGTAGTATCGGACCAACGCAGAACGCCCACATTGGTGAATGACCTGGCTAAAGGAATATTGTTGGCTGCACAACAAAAAGCGCAGGGTATTTTCCATATTTCCGGGAAAGACGCCGCAACACCTTATGAAATAGCGGTATTCATCGCGAAGCGCCATGACCTTGATCAGACACTCATCACACCCGTTACGGAAAAAGAGTTCACACAACCGGCAAAGCGCCCGCGGGAAACAATCTTCGTAATTGAAAAAGCGAAGCGAGAACTGGGTTTTGCCCCTCAAAGTTTGTGGAATTTCCTTTGACACAAATACATCCGAATGCCACCCGATTACAAAACACCAGGTGTGTATATTGAAGAAACACCAAACTTCCCGCCAGGTATAAACGCCGTACCAACTGCGGTGCCCGCTTTTATTGGTTATACCATGAAAGCTGTTGACAGGAACGGCGCTGATCTTACGGCTATACCTACTCGCATCAACTCGCTGGTTGAATTCGAAGCGATGTTTGGAACTGCGGCATCCGAACCCAACCTCCAGGTAACGGTTACAAGACAACCGCGGCAAATCGTGCGCGGAACAGCCGAAGTACGTGTAAGTTTTAGCGGGAAGTCCAACAATCATCTGCTGTATTACGCGCTGCAATTGTATTTCATAAACGGAGGAGGCGCGTGTTATGTAGTTTCCGCCGGAAGTTTCAGTACGGGCAATGAGCCGATTGAACTGGAGAATATGCTTTCGGCTCTTCATGCCCTGGAAGCTTTGGATGAACCCACTTTGATCCTTTTTCCAGAAGCGCAACGGATGCAGGAAGCAGATCACTATGCGCTTATCGATCAGGCCCTGGCGCTGTGCGCCAGGTTACGCGACCGGTTTTGTATTGTTGACCTGCATGCAACAGGAGAGGAGCCGGCTTCAAATGCCGTTACAATCGCAAGAAACTTCCGGGAAGGAATCGGATCGGCAGCGCTTAAATTTGGGGCGGCTTATTTTCCCAACCTCATCACATCGTTGCAATATGTTTACGATGAAAAGAACGTGCTGGTAAGTATTTCACAGAAAGGAAAAACACTTCGTCAGCCGATGAACGTGTTTCAGGAGACAGACCCTGTTCTTTACAAAAAAATCAAAACAGCGCTTGCGCAGTTCCCGGTGGTATTGCCGCCATCGGCCGCCGTTGCAGGTGTGTATGTTACAACCGATGCCCAACGCGGCGTTTGGAAAGCGCCGGCCAATGTTGCGCTGCAAGGTGTAACCGGTGTTACCATGCAGTTGAGCGCTGACATGCGTGACCTGTTTAATGTGGATACCGACAAAGGAAAGTCCATCAACTGTATCAGCGCATTTACCG
>CAMLPA010000364.1 GCA_946481605.1 uncultured Flavihumibacter sp.
GCAAAGGAATGTGCATGTCAAAAAGGATTTTATTCTCATATTCTCTTTTGAATTCGTTCTGACGCACTTTCACCGAAAGTACACTCCCCCAGATATTGCCTACGTAAAACAAGCTGAACAAGGAGCCGAAAGCAATGAAGCGCGCACTTTTCACGCCACCTTTCCGGTAAGCCTCATAAGTAATGGCACCCAATGAGGCTACGGGCAGGAACGCCGCAATGCCCTGCTTTTTTTTACCAGCATACCACTTGCCGGCTCCGGGTAACACAGCGCTGTAAACACCTGCGAGTAGCGGGGATTTCTTTTTGAATTTCCCCATCTCGGTCCTGTAAACATTCATTCTTTTCTCCTCCTGCTGGAGCACGTAAGAATTAAACCTGAAACTGGTTTTCAGGCTGTCGTACAACGCATAATTCCGCTGAAGCAATGCAATACCGGCCCTTTCAAAATGGACCAGTTCATATTCAAGTGAATCCGCAAAAGGTATTGCGGCAAAAACAGCATCTGCTTCGGTAAGACGCTGGTTAAAGGCCATACTGTAAGCGGCAAAAGCATTACTCTTTCTATAAACCTCTGACCGCGGGGAAACTTTCAGCAACATCGTGGCGGCCGTATCCAATTGTTTGTACTGGTAAGCTGCCCATCCAATTGTATAGTAGAAACTGTCTTTCTGTTCAGGCGTAATGGCCGTAGTATCCAATGCCATCAACACTTTCATGCCTTCGGCATACATTTCCTTATCGAGCAGATACCTGGCGAAACGAAGTTCGTTGCTGAAAACAGTGGACTGTGCATTCAAGGATGCAGGCACACAAAAAAGAAAAAAAGCAAAAAGACGTGTCAACATTTTTTTCATCGGATCCGGTATTGCGCCAGCGGATCTGCTATCGTTCCGTTGTGATCGTTTATATTAAGCGGATGCACGTCGAGTAGTCCGATCCTGTTGCAGCGCAGTACCCGGTCGGCACTGAGGAAGATGCCCTTCACCACCCCGAATTCACGGATGGCATGCTTGCTGAAATTGGAGCAGGTGATCTCATACGGACAACTCCTTGACAACTGCGGGGATAGTACCTGCTGGTACAATGCCATCGCGCCTTTCAGCGTAAGGGATATCGGATTGTACTGTGCCAGCGCAGATTTTTTCTTTGCCTCCAAAACGCTGGTATTATTGCCAGCCCGGTTGTATTCTTTTGTTTTCTGCGCAACCGGCAGGTGAGCATTCTTCAGGAGCAGGATATCCGCCGCCGTGAGTTCCTGCGCACAAACCCCGGTGGCACAGCATAACAGTATTAAAAAGTACACCGTTCTCATTTTTCAATTTTTGCGTTGGCGGGAATTCTGAAATCCATGTATTCGTTGGAAGCCTGGTGGTTCAGTTTGAAATCGGTATAAGTGGTTTTGGACACCGTGGAATCGTTTTTTTCACCGTACACGATCTCGGTGGTAATACTGGGAAAAGAACTGTTTTCCAACCGGATGTAGTTGTAGTAAAACACCTTCCGGATGATCTTTCCGGCCGCATCTTCGTAGTGCATATACACCGGTTGCTGTTGCTGGTACACCAGTTTTACTCTTTGAATGGCCGCTTTCTTGTCGGGGTTCTTCAGTTTCCAAAGCGTTACCACCAGGTTGCCTTCTTTCGAAGTTTTTTCCTGCACGAATCCAATGTCACCCAAACCCATATCCGCTGATTTACCGGAGAAGAAGAAGTAGAATTGGGAAGATTGCGTGCTGAAAAGGAAGTTCTGGTATTGCAATACGGAGTTCCTGGCGGGGTCATAAATTTTTACTTCCCCCACTTTATTGGAGATCACGATATATTCTTTGGGATAAGAAAACCTGGTCACCATGTTTCCGTTCCGCTGGTAATAGATGTTTCCTTTAATAGTAACCGATTTGCCCATCTGCACCTGGCGGCTCACCATAGAGGCGGATATCTTTTCTATATAAGCCGGACCGGGCATCCACGACACCAGCAGTAAGGAGAACAGCAATATTCTGATCATAGCAAAAAAAGATTTACAACGCAAGTACCTGAAGAATTTTTTCCTGGGTCGCCTTTAATTGATCGGCGGACAGTTTCAGTTTGGGACGGGTGAAATTAAGGTCGTCCGCAGTTTGAAGGGGTACCAGGTGCAGGTGTGCGTGCGGCACTTCCAGGCCAATCACGGATAAGCCGCAACGTTGGCAGGGAATTGCTTTTTCGATGGCCCTGGCGATGGGTTTGGCGAACAGCAGCAACTGCGCGAGGTAATCATCCGGCAGTTCCAGTAGTTTATCTTCTTCATACTTGGGTACCACAAGCACATGTCCTTCCACCAAAGGACTGATATCAAGAAAAGCGAAAAACTTCTCGTTTTCAGCGATCTTATAAGAAGGGAGTTCTCCCGCGATGATCTTTGAGAATATGGAAGCCATGAATAACTGTTTGAGGGATAAAGTTATAGGATCGGTCCAACATAAAAAAAGCCGGCTATGCCGGCTTGGTATAGGAGAAAATACTATTTATATCTCGATGTTCTCCACCTTGAATTTCATCACACCGTTCGGTGCGTGCACCTCGGCCACGTCACCGATCACCTTTCCCATCAACCCTTTCCCGATGGGAGAACTGATAGAGATTTTACCGGCTTTCAGGTCGGCCTCCTTTTCGCCTACCAGTTGGTACTTCACCGTTTTCTTGGTAGCGACGTTGGTGATGGTTACTTTGGTAAGGATTGACACCTTGCTGGTGTCCACAGAATCCGCGTCCACGATCCTGGCGTTGGCCAGGTCGTTCTCCAGTTGTGCCATTTTAGCTTCCAGAATACCCTGGGCTTCTTTTGCAGCATCATATTCAGCATTCTCGCGCAGGTCACCTTTTTCACGCGCTTCAGCAATCGCCCTGGATGCCGCAGGCCTGTCCACCGTTTTCATCCGGTGCAGTTCAGCTTTCATCAGCTCCAGCGTTTCTTTGGTAACATAATTTATTGTCATAATTACCTCCGTTTTTTTATAGCAGACAGAAAAAAAATACAACGCCTCAGGACTTTCATCCTAAAGCGTTGCATGATGTCGCAAATATAAAGTATGTTTTTTACCTGGCCAAAACTGGTTTAGATGCCAATCTTGTCCAGTACGATCTTCGCCATTTTATAGTATGCCTCAAAAGTGTACCCGGCGATATGTGGGGTTACGATAACATTGGGATGGTGTGAAAGGGTATGCAACTGTGCCTTCTGGTGCTCGGTGTGCGTATCCAGCTTTTCATTTTCGATCACGTCGATACCCGCTCCGGAAATCTGTCCGTTTTCCATGGCACGTATTACGGCATCAAGATCGGCCACTTTACCGCGGCAGGCGTTCAGGAAAAGGGGCTTTCTTTCCAATGCGTTAAAAAAAGCGTCATTTGCCATCTGGCGTGTATCTTCCGTAAGCGGTACATGCATGGTTATGATATCCGCATAACGGGCGATCTGTTCGGGGTTGGCCTCTTTGATATAGCCCTGACCGAAGCCGAATTTATATTTGTCGTAAGCCAGCACCGTAACATCGAATGGAGCGAGCAGCCGGGCCACGGAACTACCCGTGTTCCCATACCCGTAAATGCCCACGGTTTTACCGGTAAGTTCGGTTCCCCGGTTCCCATCGCGTATCCATTGCCTTTCCCGCACCTGTAGGTTACTGCGTTGGATATGGTTCAGGAGGTTGAGGATCATTCCCAGGACATGTTCCGCCACAGCAAGACAATTTCCTTCGGGGCTACTCTCACACTGAATGCCTTTGGATGCGGCGTATTCGGTATCGATGAGTTCCATCCCACTTCCCAGTCTCCCGATCCATTTGAGGTGTGGCGCCTGGTCGATGATGGCCTTATCTATTTTTAGCCGGGTGGTCACGATTAAACCTACCGCATCACCGATAGCCGTGAGCAGCTCTTCATAAGTGATGGCTGGGGCATAAACAATTTCGTAGCCACTGTTTGTTAGTCGTTCGGGCAGGTATTCGTGCACCTTTGCCGTGATGATCACTTTTCCGTTGGAAGCCATATTGGTCTTGCTGTTTTGTTTATTTTCTCATCCTGAAAGTGAGGGCGGCCAGTTCTTCTATCGAAAGTTGCTCTGCCCTTTTACTGAATACAGGGTCCGCCAGTGTTTCCGCGTCGAACAGGCCTTTCACGCCATTCCTCAACATCTTCCGGCGCTGGTTGAAGGCCGTTTTCACAAGGTTGAAAAACATCCTCTGAGAAGCGACCTGAACCGGTTCTTTTTTCGGCACCAGCCTGATCACCCCACTTTTCACCTTGGGTGGCGGGTTAAAGCTGTTCTCATGTACATCGAAAAGGTATTCCACTTCAAAATAAGCCTGCACCAGCACACTGAGTATCCC
>CAMLPA010000365.1 GCA_946481605.1 uncultured Flavihumibacter sp.
CATCAGTCGAAATGAAAAAAATACTGCAATACTTATTCGAATACAAATCCCTTCCACGTGAAAAAGCGAAGGAACTGTTGCTGCAACTGGGCCGCGGGCAATTCAATGAACATGAGATCACCGCTTTTATGACGGTGTACCTGATGCGGAGTATCACTATCGAAGAACTGCAAGGGTTCCGGGATGCGTTGCTGGAATTATGTGTACCTGTTTCTTTTGATGAAACGCCTGTACTGGATATAGTAGGTACAGGAGGAGATGGAAAGAACACGTTTAATATCTCCACATTGGCCTGTTTCATTGTGGCAGGTGCTGGTCAGAAAGTAGCCAAGCATGGCAACTATGGCGCTTCTTCGGTGAGCGGAGCTTCAAACGTAATGGAACAATTGGGTTATAAGTTCAGTAATTCCAATGATAAATTGAAGAAAGAACTGGATGAAGCCGGAATATGTTTCCTTCACGCCCCCTTGTTTCACCCCGCGTTAAAAGCGGTGGCGCCCATCCGTAAAAACCTCGGGATGCGCACGTTTTTTAACATGCTCGGCCCTATGGTGAATCCTGCGAAACCTGCTTGTCAGTTGGTTGGGGTGTATAGTCTTGAAATGGCCCGCATCTACAATTACCTCTTACAGCAGGCCGGAACGCCTTTTACTATTATTCACAGCCTGGATGGATACGACGAAATCAGTCTTACTGCCGATACCAAAGTGATTACACAGGAAGGTGAACGTATTATGACCCCAGAAATGTTGGGAAAAAGAACCGTTCAGGCACAGGATATATACGGAGGAAATACGGTGGAAGAGGCCGCGAAATTGTTTTCAAAGATCATCAGGGGAGAAGGCTCCTGGGCGCAAAATGCGGTAGTGCTGGCCAATGCGGCGATGGCGCTGAACGGCACCGGGGCGTATAAAAATTATGAATCCGCCTATGCTGCTGCGGTAGAGAGTCTGGAAGGGAAAAAAGCATGGAACGCTTTGAACAAACTTGTGGCACTTCAATAACCATTTCAACAGAAACAAATGAACATTCTCGATACCATCGTCGCCGAAAAAGTAAAGGAAGTAGCCGCCGCTAAAGAAAGGATCAGCAGTTGGGAACTGGAAAAAACGGAGTTATTCGGCAGAAAAACACTGAGTTTAAAGCAGTTTTTACTCGATCCGGAAAGAACCGGTATCATCGCGGAGTTCAAGCGAAAATCACCTTCCAAAGGCATGTTTAATGCCGGGGTTCGTTCGGCTGATATCACAAAAGTATATGCCGATAACGGCGCTTCGGGCTTATCGATCCTTACCGATGAACCATTTTTTGGCGGAAACAAAGAGGACCTCACCAGCGCCCGTTTCAACGAAGTGCCTATCCTCCGCAAAGATTTTATGATCGATGAGTACCAAGTGGTGGAAGCAAAAGCCATCGGCGCCGATGTGATCCTGTTGATCGCCGCCTGCCTTTCACCACAAAGGGTGCAGGAAATGGCTGCCTTCGCCCATTCATTTGGACTGGAGGTATTACTCGAAATACACAACGATACAGAACTGATGCATATTTGTGATGAAGTGGATATGGTAGGCGTGAACAACCGCGACCTGAAAACATTTACCGTGGATGTGCAGCGTTCCATCGAATTAAGTAACTTGATCCCCGCCGGGAAGGTGAAAATTTCGGAAAGTGGTATTTCCGATGTGGACACCATCCATCAATTGACTGACTACGGATACAAAGGATTTCTGATCGGGGAAAGTTTTATGAAACAACCTGATCCTGCGATTGCTTTCTCGGAGTTTGCAAAAAAACTAAAAGAAGCAAGATGAGAATCAAAGTATGCGGAATGACGCGTCCTGAACAGGTTATGGCCCTCGATGAAATGGAAGTACCTTTTGCGGGTTTTATTTTCTACCCCAAATCGCCCAGGTACGTTTTCAAACACATGAGCGCGCCCGACCTGAAAAAGATGAAGTTGAAGAAAACCAGTAAAGTAGGGGTTTTTGTAAATACTACGGTGGACGATATTCTGCGTACGGTGGATGAATGTGGACTCTACATCGTGCAACTGCACGGAGATGAAACACCACGGTTTTGTGAACAGGTATCGAATTATGTAACCACGGTGAAAGCATTCCGCCTCGGCGAAAACGATCCGATTGAGTGGATGATTAAACCCTACATTGATGTGGTAGATATGTTCCTGTTTGATACCGAAGGTGCCGGTTACGGTGGTACGGGAAAGAAATTCAACTGGGAAGCTTTGAAAGGGAAGTACATCAATAAACCCTTCTTCCTGAGTGGTGGGATTCAGCCTGAAGATACCGATGCGCTTAAACAATTTGCTGTGAGTGATGTGGCGAAAGACCTTTTCGCGGTTGACATCAACAGCAAGTTTGAAGTAGCCCCGGGACTTAAAGATATGGACAAGGTGAAAACCTTCGTCGACCAATTGAGATGATGTTTAACTGATGTGGTACCACATCAAAATGAAAATTATGGAAAGAAAATATTCCGCTCCCAACGAGCATGGCTATTATGGAAAATTTGGCGGTGCCTATATTCCGGAAATGTTGCACCCCAATGTGGAAGAGTTGCGCGACAAATACCTCAGCATAATATATGAACCCGCTTTCCAGGAACGGTTCTCACAGTTGCTGCGTGATTATGTGGGCAGGCCCACGCCGCTGTTTTATGCCGCTCGTTTGAGCGAACATTTCGGTACAAACATCTACCTGAAAAGGGAAGACCTTTGTCATACCGGTGCGCACAAAATCAACAATACCATCGGCCAGATATTACTGGCGCAGCAGTTGGGCAAGAAACGCATCATCGCTGAAACAGGTGCCGGACAGCACGGCGTGGCCACGGCTACCGTATGTGCTTTGATGGGACTGGATTGTATCGTTTACATGGGGGAGAAAGATATTGAAAGGCAGGCGCCCAACGTTGCACGGATGAAAATGCTCGGCGCAACGGTGATCCCGGCCACAAGTGGCAGCAAAACCCTTAAAGATGCTACCAACGAGGCCATTCGTGATTGGATCAACCATCCCACGGATACACATTATATTATCGGTTCCGTAGTGGGACCACACCCTTATCCCGATATGGTGGCCCGTTTCCAAAGCGTGATCAGCGAAGAATCGAGGAAACAGTTGCTGGAACAAACCGGCAATGAATTGCCTGATTATGTGATCGCCTGCGTGGGTGGGGGCAGCAATGCAGCCGGAGCCTTCTATCATTTCCTGGAAGAGCCTTCCGTGAAAATTGTGGCTGTAGAAGCTGCGGGCCATGGCATCACAAGTGGGATGAGCGCCGCCACCACTCAATTAGGTACACCTGGTGTATTGCACGGCAGCAGGAGTCTTGTCATGCAAACCGAAGATGGTCAGGTGGTGGAACCGCACAGCATTTCCGCAGGGTTGGACTATCCAGGCATCGGACCTATGCATGCCAACCTTTTTGATACACAGAGAGGCATATTCCTGAGCGCAACCGATGAAGAAGCGCTGCAGGCGGCCCTGCTGCTGTCCAGGCTGGAAGGTATTATACCTGCTTTGGAGTCTTCACATGCCATCGCCGCTTTAACGCAACTCAAGCCAGGCAAGGACGATACTGTGTTACTTTGCCTGAGTGGTCGTGGAGACAAGGATCTCGCCACTTATATGAAAGCATTCTCATTCTAAACCGCCTATAATTGTATGTCGCGCATAGCAAACAGTTTTAAACAGGATAAGAAAATATTGAACGTGTATTGTACAGCGGGCTATCCAAAGCTGGATAGTACGCTGGAAATCATGCAAACGCTTCAGGAAAATGGCGCCGATATTATTGAACTCGGTATGCCTTACAGCGATCCGCTGGCCGATGGACCCGTGATACAGGAAAGCAGCGCACGTGCCCTTGAGAATGGAATGACCATCAAGACCCTGTTCAGCCAGTTGAAAAATATGCGTCCTGCCATAAAAGTGCCCGTTGTACTCATGGGGTACATGAACCCGGTAATGCAATATGGGTTTGAAAAATTCTGTGCTGAAGCTGCAGCCGTTGGCGTGGATGGACTGATCCTTCCCGATCTTCCAATGTATGAATTTGAAATGGAATATGGCGCTATCATCAAAAAGCATGGTCTCGATTTCATCTTCCTCGTAACGCCGGAAACCTCCGAACCACGTATCCGAAAGATCGATGAATTGAGCAGTGGCTTCATTTACGCCGTATCTTCTTCTTCTACAACCGGAACCGACAAAGAATTCGGCAATGTGGAAACCTATCTGAAGCAACTCACGGCGATGCAATTGAAGAATCCGATCCTTGTTGGATTTGGTGTGAAAGATAAGGCAAGCTT
>CAMLPA010000366.1 GCA_946481605.1 uncultured Flavihumibacter sp.
GTTCGAAGCGAACCGTTAGTTCGGTATTGTCTTTCAGGACAACGAAGGTATCGCCGTCTTTTATTTTCACCACTTTGTAGGTGGGGGTAGAAGCGGGGGCATTCTTTTCAAGGGTGTACGCGGTGGCGCCGTTGGTTTCCGTACAGGAGATGGTAGTTGAAAGTATACAAAGCAGTAAGAATGATATTGGAAGTCGGCACATCATGGTATAAAGTATTGTGGCTGCAATTTAGAAAGAAGCGAAGGAAAGGATTACGGGAATCCATTTTCACCTGAATGAAATAGGCGCATAATAAGACACTGATGGAGCAATCATATTAAGGGCAGGGTGTTCGGCCTGTAATGTATGTCTCATACATATAATTGGTTAGCGGCTTTAATCTTCGTTTGGTATCCACCGGATGAAAACCGCCAGCCGTATAAAATTCAACTTCCCTATTTTTCAGTTTACAATACCAATACTTTCCTAGTTCAGTTTTTTTAATTGTTTCCGGACAGGGGATTTTTTTGAAATGCTGAACCTTCTCCATATCTAAAGGAACCGGGTTCAAACTATCTGATGCCTGGTCGCATGGAATTTGCTGGTAGTGATCTTCCGCCCAATACATACAGAATTCACTTGTAGGTAATGCGGGAGAATCGAGGGTTGTAGTATTAGCAGCGGTATTTTTGAATCCCTTGTAAAGCATTCCGCCTCCCAGTAGTAAAAAAATAAGCACCGCTAAAGGAATCAGGTATTTGGCTCGGCGTTTGGGCCTGGGAGGTGATAAATGCACAGCCATAGGTTCCGGCTCTTTAACAAGAGTATCCCCTCCTCCAATATTTGTATTACCATCATTATCTGGTTCTTGCAAAGGGTCTTTAACCGGTGAATCCTGAGGAGGGTTTTCGCTGTCTGTATTCATATTGTCTTCCACACCGGTCTTTGGCGTTACCACTGCTATTGGTCCTTCTCCCGAATCAGCTTTGGGACCATTCTCTATCAGGGTTGGTGGTTTTAATTCCCCTTCCTTGATCATCTTCTCATACTTACCAAGAGGCCTGTATTCAAAATCTATGAGCCATGCCAGTAACTCTATATTCTTGTGTACTGTATCAGTAGTCTTCCCATTTATAAAATTGACGAACGGTCTAAACTTATCTAACTCGAATTGCAGAATTGCCTGAGCAACCGCAGGTTCATCTTCCCGGAATCCAAAAAACTCACTGAGCATTTTTACATCATCCTTAGTATGTCTTTTCTGATAAACTGCAAGACATTCCTCTCTTAAACTAGCCCTTGTAAGTTTGCTCCACCTGTTTGAAAGCTCATGATTATCCTTTTTCTCATGAAAGGTTTGGAGCACTGAAGCAATATAATCTGCATACATCTTCTACATATTATACCCTAAATCTAACGGAATTTCCGGAATCCCACCGGCATTACCGGAATCTCAACGGAATCATCGGAATTTTCGGAATCGAATAGTAATCAATCACTTACGGCAATCTAATTTTGACTTCAGCAACGGTTGACCGCCTCTCCAGCTAAGAGGTTCCTGTACAGCAACTGTTGCCACGGGGTACTGAAAGTGGTTGTTGATAACCGGCCTGGGAAGCGTTTACCGGCTTCCACAATCGGCGCCCCACCTCTTCCCAACGGACGTAAGAAGCGCTTCTTACCGCCACACCACACTGCACCCGCCAACGGCGATGGTAGCGGTATTTCCAAACATTTAATTAGTAAAACAATGTTCACTTATATTTTAGTGATCCTGCTATCACTATGCACAGGACAACACACCACGCCCGTAAACGGCGGCGACAACAACACACCAATCACCACCATGGACGACGATGGTGGCGGCGGAGAAGCCGGACACGCGCCCAACCAGCCACCACCTCCCAAGCCCATCAAACCGTAGTTGTTACGGTAGCGGATAACGCCATGAGGCAGGATCTTTCCTGCCTCATTTTTTTGCCCGTCGCGGAAGGAAATCTTACTTTTAAACAAACTCTTACCTTGGTAGAAAAGCCCTTATACCTGCTCCTATGGCTGCTTTTGCTGTACGGCACCGGCTGTAAAACACAGCCTGAAACAACTCCCGTTACCACTTCCACGCTGTACAAAAAAGGTGAGGCACTCCTCAATGTGCAAAACGATTCGGCCTTCTATTACTTCAATGAAGTAGCCAATACTTCTGCCGATAGTTTGGAAATTGCCATGGCATACAACAAAATGGCCATCATACAGGCCGATGCCGGCGACCATTTCGGCAGCCAGGAAAGCCTGCTCACTTCTTTGCGCTACCTGGATGAAAAAGAAGAACGCAACAGTTATTGTTTGTTTTCTGATTACAATGAACTCGGATTTACAAGTCTGGGACTGAAAAATTATACCGATGCCATCCGTTATTTCGACCAGGCGCTCCGTTTCATAGAGGATGCCGATTACAGACTGATCCCGCTGAACAACAAAGCCCTGGCCCTGCAACGGTTAAAAAACTACGATGCCGCCCTCCGTATTTACGATTCCATTTTTGACAGAAGCGGCGCTGATACAAAAGAATATGCGCGTGTATTGTCCAACAGGGCCAAAACAAAATGGCTGAAGGACCCGCGGTATAATGCATTGCAGGAGTTTCACACCGCACTACGCATACGAAAGAAGGAACAGGACAAATGGGGACTAACAGCCAGCTACAGCCACCTTAGCGACTATTATGCCGCCACACAAAAAGACTCAGCCCTGTGGTATGCGGCAAACCTGCGCCAGCTTGCGCTGGAACTGGAAAGTCCGGAAGATGAACTGGAGGCGCTGCAACGGCTTATTCCACTCGAAAACCCAGCCAGCGCTCAATCCTACTTCGCCCGTTACGTTACACTCAACGACAGCTTACAAACCAGTCGTAGCAGCGCCCGCAACCAGTTCGCCCTTATCCGTTATGAGGCTGAAAAACATCGCGCTGAAAACCTGGAACTGCAAAAGCAGAATGCAGAAAAGAAATTCAGCATATTCCTGCAATGGGCCGCTATCGGTACACTGGTGGCGCTTCTTATCATAGGATGGATTTGGTTCAGGAAAAGCAAACAACAAGCGCTTCGCGAACAACTGTTGAAGACATCCAGGAAAGTACATGATGTGGTGGCAAACGGGCTTTACCGCCTCATGGCCAAAGTGGAACATGGCAACAACTTTGAAAAAGAGGACCTGCTGGATGATATAGAAATATTGTACGAGCAGTCGAGGGATATCTCTTATGACCATACCGAAAATTCCACGCACGGCTTCCAACAACAGATTGCCGCGTTGTTGCAGTCGTTCTCCAATTCGAATACGAGTGTTTCCATCGTGGGCAATACCCCGGAAACCTGGCAACAAGTTTCTTCCAAAGTTAAAGCCGAACTGAAACATGTACTACAGGAACTGATGGTGAACATGAGCAAACACAGCCACGCCAGCAACGTGGTCATCAAATTTGAAGCGCAGGAAAAAGAACTGCTGATCCGTTATACAGATGATGGTGTAGGTCTGCCGGAAAATGTAATTTTTGGCAACGGACTCACGGGTACGGAAAACCGTATCCGCAACATCGGGGGCAGGATTATTTTTGAAGCATCGCCCACAAAGGCGTTACACATTCAATTATTCGTTCCAACCCAAACAAACAGATGATCCAGAAAGTACTGATAGCCGAGGACCATGAAAGCGCCAACATCTCCGTGCAGAAAACCCTTGAAGCCTTACAAATCTTCCAGCCCGATTACGTGTACCATTGCGACGACGCGGCCCTGAAAATAAAAAAAGCCCTTCAGGCAGGTGATCCCTATGACCTGCTCATCACCGACCTTTATTTCGAAAAAGACCACCGCACGCAAACCCTTCCCGGCGGCCACGAACTGATAGCAGCCGTAAAAGCGGAACAGCCCGCGTTAAAAATACTGGTATTCTCCGCCGAAAGCAGGCCCGCCATCATCCAAAAGCTTTTCGACACACCCGGTATTGACGCTTTCGTTAGAAAGTCCCGTGGCGATGCGCAGGAACTCCTGAACGCCATCCATGCTATCTACAATAACCAGCGTTATTACCCGAGAAATCTGCCGGAACCGATGGAACGCCGGAACGCCCACGATTTCACCCCGTTCGACATCACGATCCTCACATTGATGATTCAGGGCAAAAAGGTGCAGGATATTCCTGAATACCTGAAACAAAAAGGGATAAAACCTTCCGGCAAAAGCAGCGTGGAAAAACGGTTGAATATGATTAAAGAAGCTTATCAGTTTACAACGAATGAGCAGTTGATTGCTTATTGCGTGAAGAAAGGGATTATTGAGTAGAAGATTT
>CAMLPA010000367.1 GCA_946481605.1 uncultured Flavihumibacter sp.
TCCTGACCGACCCTATCTTTTAAAACGCGGGTCTATTCATACAAGAACATGGTAAACAAGTCGCTTTCATATTATATGACCCGCTACGCGGAGGGCAATCTTTCGGAGGAAGAGCGGACGCTTTTAACCGAAATGTTGCGTTCTCCTGCTCATCAGGAAGAACTGGCCGCATTGCTGGAAAGCGACTGGGCTTTCTGGGAAGCCCTGGACCTGGATTTGCCGGAACGGTATGCCGCGGTAAAGAAAGGTGTTTTCGCGCAGTTGCAGGCGGAAGAAGCCGTTGTGCCCGCTGCGCCAGTGGTGAAAGTGATTCCATTGTACCGCCGTTGGTGGGCAGTTGCCAGTATGCTGCTTTTATTCGCTGCGGGCGGCTATTTCATAACTACGTTCACAACCGAAGATATTAACGATGTAGTGGAGATGGGCCCGCCTATGATAGCCCCGGGTAAAGAAGGCGCTGTGCTTACGCTGGCCGATGGTTCTCAGGTACTGCTGGATACTATAGCCAGCGGAACGGTGGCAATGCAGAACGGCGTAACGGCCAAAGTAGTGGATGGCGCTTTGGTGTATGAAGGCAAAGGCAATGCTGTGGTGTTTAATACCATGTCTACGCCCAAAGGACGACAGTTTCAGCTTACCCTTCCCGATGGTACAAAAGTGTGGCTGAACGCCGCGAGTACTATCCGTTACCCAACTTCGTTCTCCGGCGCTGAACGCAAAGTTGATATTACCGGCGAAGCTTATTTTGAAGTAACGAAAGGTGCGATTCCTTTTGTTGTGAATGCTGATGACCGGGCGGAAATAACGGTACTGGGCACGCACTTTAATGTGAACAGTTACAGCAATGAGGAAAGTCTTGCCACTACTTTGTTGGAAGGATCAGTGCGTGTAAGTAAAGGAAATAAAAACAAACTGATAAGGCCGGGTGAGCAGGCGTTGGTAACAACTGATGTTGAAGTGGTAAGCGATGTGAATACGGCCCAGGTGGTGGCCTGGAAAGAAGGGCTTTTCGATTTCGACGGCGCATCGCTGGAACAGGTGATGCGCCAGTTGGAACGCTGGTACGATATTGAGGTGGTGTACAAAGGCAAGGTGCCGAACATTACCTTCTGGGGAGGAATCACAAAAGACCTGGCCCTGGCCGATCTGCTAACCGGATTAAAACGTTCGGAGGTGAATTTTAAGATTGAAGGCAGGCAACTGATTGTACTCCCGTAACATCATTACACTGAAATCCTATGCTGCCGTTCCGCAGGAAATGGCAGTGATTGATAAGATTGGGCAGCCCCAAAAAACAAACCGGAAGTGTTCGCTCCACTCCCGGTGATGTTGGGTTGCTTCAATGACGTGATACCATTTTTAACAACCAAAACAGTGCACAATTTATGCAAAAAACTGCTGATTGTGGCAATCCCCTCGTGTCCGTAAACATGTTGTTGCGGCGCCACAGGCCCCGGGATCGTCACCACCTCGCTAAAATGTTGAGGATTATGAGACTAACTGTTCTTTTTCTGATTGTAGCTTTTATGCACACCTATGCTGCCGGCACGGCGCAGCATGTGACATTGACGGGCAGAAACCTTTCGCTGAAGCAGGTGTTTTCCGCCATCAGGAACCAGACGGGTTATGTCGTTTTCGCGAACGAAAAAATTATTTCAGGCACAAAACCGGTGTCGGTATCCGCAACGGGCATGCCGCTGGAAGAATTGCTGGAGATCGTATTCAAGGGCCAGCCATTGGACTATTCGATAAAAGGTAAAACTATTTTTCTTTCCCGGAAGCCGGTAGTGAACCCGTCGTTGCCATTGGGGAACGAAATTTTCCTGGCCCCGCCCGTGAAGTTGCGTGTGGTGGATTCTACCGGTCGACCGCTTTCCGGCGCGTCGGTAACATCGCGGAACGGACAGGTATCTGGCGCCACTGATACTGATGGTTTCTTCAACGCGAATGTGAAAGAAGGAGAGGTGCTGATTGTTTCCTACATCGGCTTCGAAACGCGCCGCATCACAGTTACTGCTGCAATGCTTACCCTGAACGATGTGGTGGTCCGGCTCGTTCCTGCCGAAGAGCGGTTGGAAGATATACAGGTTTCTGTGAATACGGGTTACCAGCGGATCCGCCCGGAACAAAGCACCGGCGCGGTCTCCAGGATCAGCACCAAAGAATATGAATCCCGGATCAGCACGAATTTCCTGGATGGCCTGGTGAACCGGTTGCCGGGACTGATGATCAACAACGACGTGAATTTTACGGCGAACGGCACCTCGCGTCCGCTGTTCAATATCCGTGGTATCTCTACCATGTCTGCCAACCAGAGTCCGCTTATCGTGATAGATGGTTATCCTACGGAGCTTACGTTGGATATGATCGACCCCAACGAAATTGAATCCGTCACCATTCTGAAAGATGCCGCCGCGGCTACCGTTTATGGGGTGCGCGCATCAAATGGTGTGGTGGTGATCGTGCGCAAGCAGGCGGTGCAGGGTCGCCCCAGGTTCACATTCCGGACTACCGTTGGCATTACGCCCAAAGAAGATTATTCCAGGTACCGTTGGGACGACAACGCTTCCTCTATTGTGGCGAACTACAACAAAACCCTGTCTTCTTCCAGCATCAACGCCAGTTCCTGGGGACAACTGGCCACTTTAACAGGTGGTGCGGTACAGCGCAACTGGGTGTACTACCTGCTGGCGCAATCGGCTGCCAATATGGTGACACCTGATCAGGCAGCAAAGTCGTTCGCGGAGCTGGAAAATTATGATAACCTGGAAGATTACAGCCGGTTGTTCCTGCGTTCCGCCGTTACCCAAACCTATAATTTTAATGTGTCCGGCGGTTCGCCTAACGCCCGCTATTACATCACCGGGAACTATACCGGGAACCGTTCTTCACAAATTAAAAACAACAATAACCGGTTCCTGCTTTCCGCACGCAGCAACCTGCAACTGGCTAAAAAACTTTCCCTGGAACTGACCACCGATTATCTGGAAAGGAATGTGAAGAGTGCGCCCGTACCCGGTGCTGCGTCCTTTTCTCCATACGAACGTTTCCAGGACGTGAACGGTAATCCCAATTTTATCGTTGGCTCGGGTATTTCGCCCTGGTACAACAATGTGCTGATTTCACAAGGTTTGTACGATCAGTTGTACTATCCGTTGGTGGACGTGAACGAAGTGTCGGATAAAACACATACGGTTAACAACCGCATCACGGCCAATTTTAATTATGCAATCGGCTCCGGCTTCGACCTTTCATTCGGTGGTATTTATGAGACTTCGCGCTCCGATATGGATTATTTCGCTTCCGAACTTTCTTCTGTGGCCAGAAGGTACACCAACAGTTATGTAGTGGTGAATCCGGATGGTACCATGAAGTACAATATTCCGAGAGGCGGTTACCTCCGTCAGATCGCCGGCAATACCACAAGTTATACGGCGCGTGCGCAACTGAATTACAACAGGCGCGTGCAACAGCATTCTTTCAATGGCATCATCGGTACTGAGGTCAGGAAACTGGTAGATAAAAGCAACCGGGCTTCTTACTTTGGCTACAACGATGAAACCCTGCTGCACCAGCCTGTTGATTATGCCGCCATTACCACGGGCTCAGTAAGGGGTACATTCAACCTCGGCTCTCCCTTCCAGAATGGGTTCAATACATTATTCGACCAGCAGTACGTGGAAGACAGGTTCCTTTCCGGTTACTCCAACCTGGTGTATTCTTTCAGAAATACCTACTCGCTTACCGGAAGTGCCCGTATTGACCAGTCGAACCTGTTTGGAACCAATCCGAAATACAAATACAAGCCACTCTGGTCCGTAGGTGCGGCATGGAACATGCACAACGAAGCCTTCCTGAAAGACGTGAACTGGCTCACGCAACTGAAACTCCGTATGGCGTATGGTTTCAATGGTAACGTGGCCAAAATGTCGTTGCCGCAGGTGATTGCGCAATCAACGCTTAACAATTATACCGTTCCGGCCAGTCCGGCACTTCGTCTTTCTTCCTACGCCAACAGCAGTTTGCGCTGGGAGCAGACGAAAAACTTCAACGTAGGTATCGACTATGGTATTCTGAAGAACATTTCAGGAAGTATTGATTATTACAGGAAGAACAGTGTTGACCTGCTGGGCAACGCATTGATTGATCCCACAATTGGCGTGAGTCCTTCGCTCATCAACCGTGCCACCATCCAGAACAATGGTATTGAATTCGCGCTGCGCGCAGACTGGATCAGCACTAAAAAAATGAACTGGAACATGGGGCTGGTAATGGCCCGCAACACCAGTAAGGTAATGGATGTGTACCA
>CAMLPA010000368.1 GCA_946481605.1 uncultured Flavihumibacter sp.
GAAAAAGTTCTGGCGGTTTGCAATGCTTCGTTGGCCGTGGCATCGTTGATGAAACCGTAGCCAATCATGTAATTGTAGTTGTTGTTGTTTTCCAGGGTACTGAATACGCCGGTGAGTTTCAGCGCGTGGTCTTCGTTGAATGTTTTATCGTAAGTCAGGATACTTTCGTGCATGAGGCGGATGAAATTGCTGTTGTACTTCATGCCATAACCACCGAGTCCTCCTGCCAGCGATATTTCCCCGGAGGAGAATGCTGAAGTGGGAAAATAATAATCGTTAAGCGCATTGTTGGTATTGGCGCTGAGGTTGATCCTGTAGCGCAATCCTTTCAGCGGGAACACATCCACATACACATTACTCAGTACCGTATTGGTGCGGGTAACATCCATTGTTTGCAGGCCAAGCACGGGGTTCCTCAATTCAGAATAAAAAGATCCGTAGGGCTGGTCACGCCAGGCCCAGATGCTGCCGTCTGTATTGTAGGGCTTCAAAGTGGGTGGTGCGGAGAGTGCGGCCCCGACCAGCGACTGTGTCAATCCGCCTCCATCGTTGTTCACGGAACCTGTTTGTACGCGGTTGTTTACCGAACGCGTCATTGTCGTATTCGTTCCGATCTTCAACCAGCTTTTCACCTGGTGATCGAGGTTCAGCCTGATGGAAAAACGATCGAACTTCGAGTTCACGATCACACCTTCCTGGTTAAAGTAGTTCAGTGATACGAGGGCCTGTGTTTTATCGTTTCCGCCGGAGAAAGTGAGCTGGTGACTTTGTATGGGCGCGGTGCGGAACAATACATCCTGCCAATCGGTGCCCACACCGAACGAATCGGGTTGCGGGAAACGGTTGTTGTTGTAAATCTCGTTTTCAATACGTGCGAATTGCGAAGCGTTCAGCATGGGGATGGTATTGGCGACCTGCTGTAAGCCATAGTAACCGTCGTAGCTTACGAGTGAAGAGCCGGCCTTACCGCGTTTAGTGGTGATGATGATTACCCCGTTAGCGGCCTGAGAACCGTATATTGCTGCGGCGGATGCATCTTTCAATACTTCTATCGACTCAATATCATTCGGATTCAGGAACGAAAGCGAACTTACGTTGTTCGCGTTCCCCCCCACGCTGCTGATGTTGCCCAATGTTGGCGGACCGGAAACACCGGGGGCAGTGGTATTCTGAATTTGTACCCCATCAATAATATACAGCGGTTCGGAAGACCCGTTGATGGAATTGGTACCCCGCAGGCGCACACTGATGCTGCCACCGGGAGCGGCATTGTTCTGTGTGATCTGCAAACCAGGGACTCTTCCCTGCAGCCCCTGCGCCAGGTTGGCGATGGGCGTCTGTAAAAGATCGGATGCTTTTACGGTAGTGATGGCGCCGGTTACCTCGGATTTTTTCCGGGAACCGTATCCTACCACCACCACATCGTCGAGCAACTTGTCCAGTTTTTTAAGTTGAACATTCTGGGAAGCAGTACCGGTGGTACTCACTTCACGCTGTTCATAACCCGTGTAGCTGATGATGAGCACGGCGCCGGTGGCCACATTGTTCAACGTATACACGCCATCATCGCCTGAAGTAGTAGCCTGCTGGCTGTTCTTCACGCGAACGGTGGCACCGGTAACAGGCTGACCATTCTCATCAGTAATCGTGCCTTTAATGGTTTGAGTTTGCGCCGCCACTGTACACACAGTGCATAAGGCGACGAGTAATGTGAGGCAAAAACGTAGTGCCCCTGGCAGGTTGGGGTTCATTTTATTCATAAGCATATCAATCGTTAGTGGATGGTTGTAACATCCGGTTCATGCGAATGGGACTAAATTACGGTTGTTCTTCAATCCTGAAATCCGGCTTATCCACAAGATGTATCGGGAACGATTTCGGCACCGTTCCCGGTAAGCATTCCCGTTATAGACCCGGATATGAATAAAGATAATCCCGGTGGGAAGTGGCTGAATTTCGTTATTTTTCAGATCGCAACTCAAAAACAGGACAGTGATAAGATGCATCAAATGCAATGAAGTAAGCGGTATTGCCAAAGCCGGCCAGGTGAGGGGGAAACAGCGTTATGTTTGCCGGCACTGCAGTTATTATTTCACGCTGCAATCCGCGCCACCACCAACTGTTCCTGTGGGTGCGTCTTTGCGGCACCACGCAACGATACTTGATATTGCGCAGCAACTGAAAATATCGAAATCCACCGTTTCACGCGCCTTGCGGAACAGCAGTGAAATTAACCTTGAAACGAGGAACGCGGTACTGAAGAAAGCGCAGGAACTGAATTATGTCCCCAACTACTTTGCTTCGAGTCTTGTTAAAAGAAAAAGTTATTCGATTGGCATCGTTGTTCCTGAACTGATCACCAACTTTTTTTCACAGTTCATTATCATCGCGCAGAAAGCGGCTTCGCTCGCGGGTTACGAGGTATTGATCTGCCATTCCAACGAAAGTTTCAGCAACGAGATGGAAGTGCTGAAAAGATTATTCGCTTACCAGGTGGATGGAATATTGTTGTCGTTGAGCAGTGAAACCAAATCGCTGGAACACCTGCATGTTTTTGAAGAAGCCGGTGTGCCGGTTATCCTGTTCAACCGTGTCAAAAACAGGCCCGGTTTTCCCAAAGTACTGGCGGATGATTACCATGGTGCTTTTATGGGTGTGGAGCACCTGATCAGCAAAGGTTACCGGAAGATTGGCCATATCGGCGGTCCGGATAACCTGCAGATCAGCAAGAACCGGCTGCGGGGTTACCGTGATGCGCTCGCCCACCACGGATTGGAATATGATCCCAACCGGGTTGTTTACCACGACCTGAGTTTACAGGGCGCCCAGAAATGCGCCCAATCGTTGCTCGATAAAAATACTGACCTGGATGCAGTATTCGCGGTAAACGATCCTGCAGCCATTGCCCTCATTATTGAAGCCCGGAACCGCGGTCTGCGCGTAGGCCCCGACCTGGGCATTGTCGGCTTCAGCAACGATTCCCGTTCCGAAGTGATAGAACCTTCGCTCACTACGCTGGAACAGCCCATAGAACAAATGGCGGAGACCTGTGTGCATTTGTTGCTGAATAAAATTAACGATCCTTCATTTAATATCCCGGCCTCTACGGTGTTGAAGACGCGGTTGATTGAGCGGAGATCATCGGGGAGAGAGGGTTGATACTCCTGTTAAAACCGCAATTTTCAATAATATAATTCGAGACGTATGAATATCAATTTAATATATCTTTGTCCGTCTAAACCTAATTCAACCCGGATATGAATGTAACAAAAACCTTTTCCGCCCTTGCCATTACCCTTGCAATGTGTTCCTGCGAAAAAGAGAAATTGAACGAGCCCCCTATTGTAGATGCAGGTATTCACCAGACAATTCAACTACCTGAAGACGAAATTATACTTTCAGGAACCGCTACGGATCCGGATGGGCAGGTTCTTGCCTATGCCTGGAGCCAAGTCAGCGGACCAGCCCCCTCCATTCTTTTAAATCCAGGTTCAGCTTCTACTACTTTGACCGTGGAGCAAAGCGGCACTTACCTCTTTCAACTCCTGGCAACGGACAATGATGGTGCAACAGGTGTTGATACAGTAAGTATTAAGCTTCTTGCCCCATTGGTGGTTTCAAAGAGTTTCCAGCCTTCCAACAACTCAAATGAGCTACACCTCCAGGGAAATCAGTATACTGATTATAATTCTTCCGGTGCACCAGAACTTGTAGCCGGTCTTTGGACCGTAGGAGGAGAGACAATGAAAATGCGCGGTGCATTCAAATTTGACCTCAGCCAGATTCCATCTTCCGCTAAAATAGTTTCTGCCCGATTGTCACTGTATTCAAACCCTACGCCTATCAATGGAGACCATAGTGGTGCTGCCAATTCAGGCTCAGACAATGCTTTTGCTATTCAACGAATCACAGGAAACTGGAACAACACGATCACCTGGCAACAGCAGCCTTCCACAACGGAAGCGGGACAGGTTTTATTCCCACACACCACGCAAAGCAGCCTGGATATTATAAATGCCGATGTAAAGGAAATGGTACAGGAAATGATTTCCACCGCCAACTATGGGTTTATGATCAAACTTCAGCATGAAGGTAACCTCTATAATATCAGAAATTTTTGCTCCAGCAAACACGCTCAGTCATCGAAGCACCCAAAATTAATTGTAGAGTACACGCTTTAAAACATCAGATCATTATTAAAAAGCCATCCCGAAACGGATGGTTTTTTATTTTCCCCCTGTCGCATTCCCTCCCCTCTTTGTCGTTACCAGCCGCTATTCATTCCCGTTATTCT
>CAMLPA010000369.1 GCA_946481605.1 uncultured Flavihumibacter sp.
GTAAACGCCCAGTTTCCAGAGGTTAGGAAATACGATACGGCTGATGGCGCGTGGTGTGATCACGAAGTCTGCACGACCGGGTATCACGCCAGCCCCTACTCCATTAGATGATTTGCCTGGGAAAGAGGCACCTGCAGGATAAGTGATTTGTGGCGCAAGTGTTTCATCGTCTAGGAAACTCAGCACTGGCTGTCCTGGTGTTACAGGCAGGTCATTGGCGTTATACAGCACGGTGTTGGTCGTACCACCTTTTGGCCAGTTTCCCCTGTATACGGTGGCGAAAGTGCCATCATAACGGGAGTCCAGTGTTTTGTCGGCGAAGGTGGTGGTGAGTGCGCCAACTGTTGGTGCCATACGGGTATATGGACGGCCCAGCGCCTGAGCAGCTTCCCGTTGAACGGAGCTTATGCCGGCACCTGTTCCATCAGCATTGGGCGCACTTCTGATTACTGTATAGTTCCAGGTCACCATCCAGGAGGCGGAGTTTCTTCCGTTTCCTGCTTCTCCGTCGAAACAGGCCAGGCAGGCACCGTTGTAGAACTCACTTTCCTGTGTATGGTCAGCATACAGCAGCATTTCCTTGTTGCGGTCATTTCCTCCGCGGTGAAGATCATAGAAGGTATTTTCCAAACCAAAGGGTCCTGGATTATCTATGCCTGCAACCGCTACATTGTACGCGTTCTGAAAATACCATTGCGCGTCTTTGCCATCAGGATCTGTTCTCGCCGTTTGCGGATATGTTGGGATATTGTTGGGATTCTGCAGCCACCAGCCATAGGTAAGATAGGCTTTGGCAAGGTATAGACGGGCCGCTGTTTTTGTAACGCCACCTGTTACCCTCGGAACATCCGGCAGGTCAGTGATGGCCTGAAGCAGGTCGGGAAAAATGGCTTTGGTATATACTTCGGGAACAGTATTGCGCACTGATTTCCTGGAGGCAGAAGTATTGAATTTTAATTCGCCGGCACCAAGGTCCAAAGGTACACCTCCGAAGGTCTGCACCAGGAGGAAGTAATCGAATGCCCTGAAAAACCTGGCTTCTGCGATCAGTGCAGGTGAAATGGTTCCCACCGCGGCGGCGTTCTCAATAATACCACTGGCGGTATTGATGTTGGAAAAGGCTGTGCCCCATAAAGCATCGGACCTGCTGCTGGCGGAGTTGAGGTTTCCAACACCGCTCAGGTCGGCATCCCGGAAGTTGGCATCGGCGCTGGACGCATAGGTGTATTCGTCCGTGCCTGTTTCCAGTGTATTGTAAAAATAGGGCTGACCATATATAAAACGAAGGTGCGCATACTGTGAGGTGATGCCGCCCTGAACGCCTTTCTCTGTTCTGAAGAACCCTGGTTCATAAAAACTGCGCGGCTGCTCGTCGAGTATTTTACTGCATCCGGCTAATGCAACGGTGGCAGCTATGATGGATGATTTTATCAGCAAATGTTTCATAATCGAAAGATTTAAAATGTCAGGTTAACACCCAGAATATAGTTGCGTGTGGAAGGGGTATTGAACCCTACGGTAAGGATGCGCCTCAGGTTTTGGTTGAGGTTTACTGCGGCGTTCTCGTTACCAAAAGAGTTGGTTTCCGGATCAAGTCCTGATTCTTTGTGGAACGGAGAGAACATTACAAACGGATTCTGAGCCGTGAAATACATGCGCAACCTTGCACCTGCGTTTCTGAGCAGGCTTTGGTTGAAATCGTACCCCAGTGTCATGGTTCTGATCTTCAGGAAGGAGCCGTCAAAATAACTCAATGTACTGCCATACTTGGGGTTATCACCACTGATGATGCCACCTGGCTTGGGATATTTGGCACCCGTATTGCTCTCACTCCAATAATCCACATCAATATTGTTCCTTCTTCCTGTCAACAGGTTAAGGTAACCGTTAGAGCCGTGTAAGGTGCTGAAGAGGATACCACCACTGCGGAATATACCCACAATACCAAGGTCGAACCCTTTGTAAGATACACGGGTATTAAAGCCACCCTGGAAATCCGGGTCAACGTTCAGTACCTGCCTGTCCGCTGGTCCTATAGCCCGCACAGGTGCGCCGTTTGCATCGTAATCTCCGGTGTATTTCACTTTAATCATCCCCACGTTTCCTCCCGGCTCAAGTATATTCAGGTATGGATCATCTTTCTGCCACAGGCCTGTTTTTTCATAATCAAAGATCGCGTTGATGTTGTAGCCCACAAACCACCAGTTGGCTTCATCCCTTAACTGGCCGGAAGCAAGTGAAGTAAGTTTGTTGTTGTTTACGTAAAAGTTACCACCCAGCTCCCAGTTCCATCCATTCACATTATCGAGGATGGTACCATTCAGGGATAATTCGAAGCCTTTATTCTCGGTGGTACCGATATTCTGCGTGATGCCGTTTACCCCTGATGTTTGGGGAAGCCCAAGTCTGAATAGAATATCTTCAGTTTTGGTAACGTAATATTCAACGGTACCGGATAACCTGTTCTTCAGCAGGGAGAAGTCAAGCCCGACGTTCCATGTTTGTGAAAACTCCCATCCAAGGTCGGGGTTGGGCAATTCCGTTACATAATATCCTGTGGAGTAGCTGGAGGGACCGAAGTTATAGGGCCTTGTGTCCAGTCTTCCCAGTGTAGCGTATGGGTTTACAGCCTGGTTAGACGTTTTACCATATCCTGCACGCAGTTTTAAATTGGTGATGGCTGCAACATTTGTCATGAACGACTCATTGGTAATGTTCCAACCCACAGATACGGCGGGATAAGTGTACCATTTGTTGCCTGGCGCGAGCCGTGAGGAACCATCAGAACGCAGTGTGGCAGAGATCATGTAACGGTTATCATAAGAGTACATCACGCGTCCCATAGCCGACATCAGGCCCCACAACTGGTAATCCTGAAGCAAGGGATCTATCGTTATTTGTCCGTTTGCCTGACCGAGGTTATAGAACTGGAAAGCGTTGGAAGGGATATCCCTTGCAGCGAGATTTGACCTGTTGTATTTATTTTGCTCAGCGGAATAAAGGGCGATCGCGTTTATGGTATGTTTACCGCCGAAGGTACGGTCAAAACTGAGCAGGTTTTCCAAAGTCCAGTGGTAAGTGGTCCTGTTGTCAATAGATGCGGCAGATGCGGTGGTGGGGTTAAGCGCGTCGCCAACTCCCGGCCCTGTATATGCGCCATTGTTCGTCTGTATATAATCCAGTCCCAGATTGACCCTGTATTTCAAACCCGTTAAAAAGGGTGCTTTCACTTCACCGTATAACGCGTTGTAAGAAGCGAACCCACGGGTTTCATTCAGCCACTGGTCGGTATCCCTCAGATCTTTCACAACATCTTTTGTGTACACAAACTGGTTATCAGCAATCATCCGGATACCTCTTTTTGTGGTTCCATCAGCATTAAAAGGAGTGGCCAGCGGAGACATACTTAATGTATTGTAAAGTCCCACCTGATTGCCTTCACTGATGTTATAATTGGTGTTGGTGGTTAATCCGAATTTGAAATGTTTGCCCACCTCCTGGTCCAGTGCGCCTCTCAGCGTGTACCTTTTATATTGCTGTGTTGGGATCACACCCTGGTTCAGGTAATACCCGCCGCCAAAATTGTAATTACCAGTTGTGGTACCACCCGAAAGACTGATGTTGTGGTCTGTAACGATGCCTGTTTGGTAGAAAAGATCCTGCCAGTCGGTATTGATGTCGTCTGCTTCATCAGGCCCATTTTGATAGAGATTATTTGCATCCGCGCGCAACTTAGCCAATTTGGGGCCGTCCATCATCGGGTATTTGGCGAACACTTCCTGGGTGCCCACATAACTGCTGTAGTTGATGCGCGCGTATTGGTTCTTATTACCCTTGTTCGTTGTAACCAATATAACACCATTGGCGCCGCGTGAACCATAGATTGCCGTGGCGGAAGCATCTTTCAGCACATCCACGCTTTTAATATCATTGGGGTTAATATCGGCAAGCGAACCCATAAACGGAATACCATCCAATACGATCAATGGGTTATTGTCTGCGGTAAGTGAACGTGTTCCGCGTATGCGGATCTGCATCGTAGCGCCGGGTCTGGTGGATGTTTGGGAGATATCCACCCCGGCCAGACGGCCCTGCAAAGATTGGGAAATGTTGGGGGACGGTACTTCTCTTAATTTTTCGCCGCCAATCGAGGCAACTGAACCGGTAACGGCCTCTTTTCGTTGTGTACCATAACCTACTACCACTACTTCCCCAAGGTCACTTTCTGATCTTGCAAGTTGAATATTGATGGTGGTTTCATCTCCTACGGTAACTTCCTTTGCGGTGT
>CAMLPA010000370.1 GCA_946481605.1 uncultured Flavihumibacter sp.
AGCCTTATTGGCTTAGAAAAGTATGGAGAATGGGGGTAGTAGATGTACTACAAATCAGTTTGCAGCACTGCGGAGGGCAACATCAGGAGGAATGGCTGTGCCTTGCTGTAATCCAAGGTAACGTATTCAAGACCAAGCAAACGAATATTATGGTAATATTCCTGGTGTTTCTGGTAATACACTTTTTCGCTCTGTACGAACCATGCTTTTTCACCCAGTTTGCTGGCAAGGAACCATTTTTCAAGTAGCCTGGCGCTTCTGCCGTTGCCATCGTTCCATGGATGTATTTTTACGAATACGAGGTGAACCATTGCCGCATAGAAAAAAGCTTCAGTGGGTGTCATTTCTTTTTCGAGCAGCAGGTCAAGGTCGTGGAAGAATTGTTCCATAGCGGGTTTTACGCTGAAAGGGTCGGCAGCGACGTATTCTATTTTTCCATCCGGGGTGGTAACAAACATCTGTTGGTGGCGGAATATGCCCTGGTGTTGCGCTGCAAGAAGATGCCTGCTTAACAACTTATGCGCCATTGCAATATTTTCCCTGTTCATCGGATTTTGCTGCGCGAAAGTGTAGGCATTGTAAAGGTCATCGATCTTTTTGGTGTAATCAGGAGCGAACTGCACACCGAACTTTTTGTGTTTGATATAGCTGTCAAGTTCAATCTGTTCCCCCTCAATTTTGCTGCTGAATACAGAAGACACTGAGGTGTAAAAACTGAATGAATCACTGCTTATTTCCGCATCCCGGAGTTCACTAAAGCGGGATTCAAGCAGGGAGGGCACCTGTTCGAGGTACGAAGGAAGCAGTTGGGAGGGAATTATTTTCAGTTCCTTGTTCATGCCTGCAAATCTATTTTAAACCGATGGCTTTTCTCCCTGAAATCTTGTTGTGGTTGGCATCACACATCCGAAATCAAATGATGCGTGATCGCATACCGCGTTAATTCTGCATTCGTTGAAAGACTAAGTTTCTCCATCACCCTACTTCTGTGTGTGCTCACTGTGGTGGGCGCCAGGGAGAGCGTTTCGGCGATCTGGCTGGTGGTTTTGCCGGAAGCCAGCATTTTAAAGATTTCGAATTCGCGGTTGGAGAGCAGTTCGTGCGGTTTTTTTTCAGAAGCAGGCGTTTCCAGTAGTTTCTCGGCTATCTCTGGTGTGATGTACTTTCTGCCGAGTTTGATGCGTTGCACCGCGGTGATCAGTTCTTCGGGAGCGGCATTCTTATTCATATAACCGGCGGCACCAGCTTTTAACACGCGCACGGCGTACAAATCCTCAGGAAATATGCTGAGGATAAGGACCGGCAAATCTGGTTTTATCAACTTGATTTGTTCCAAAGCCTCCAGACCCGTTTTGCCTGGCATGTCCAGGTCGGAGATCACCAGGTCCCAGTCTTCTTTCATTACTTCTTTGATGAGGGCGTTGCCATCAGCCACCTCTTTTATTTCGGCGGAAGGATATTCATCCTGAAGCAGTTGGATCAGTCCGAGTCGGATGAAACTGTGGTCGTCGGCCAGAAGTATTTTTTGCATCTGAAGGGGTTAAAGGGGAACCTGAATATGGATATGGGTACCTGAGCCTGGTGTGGAACGTAGGTCTAAACTTCCGTTGAGTGAAATGATTCTTTCTTTCATCCCCATGATACCAAACGACTGGTTGGGCTGAATGGCATCAGGATCAAAACCTTTCCCGTTATCGGAGATGGTGAGTATGATGGTGTTGCCGTTGCGTTGAAAGGAAGTGTTCACTTCAGTAGCGGCGGCGTACCGCATAATATTGGTAAGCGCTTCCTGGTACACCCGGAACAGGGAGGTGGAAATATTTTCCGGCAGTTCAAGGTGTGTTTCTTTGCAATCCACCTGCACGGGTATCCCGGTGTTCGCGGTGAACTGGATGCCCAGCCATTCCATGGCCTCCAGCAGGTCGCGGTTATCGAGTATGCCGGGCCGCAGTTCACTCAGTATCCGTCGGATAGAGCGGTTGCTGGTATCGAGCAGTTCAATCATGATGCGGATCTTTCTTTTGATGTCAGCGTTTTCGGGCGGTGTTTTTTTGTCGATCCAGGCGATGTCCATTTTAATGGCGGTCAGTTGCTGGCCCAGTTCATCGTGTATTTCCCTGCCTATTCTTTTGCGTTCTTCTTCGCGGATGCCTTGCAGATGGGCCGTTAGTTGGCGAAGGCGCGCGGTGGTTTCCCGCACCTGTTCCTGTGCTTTTACTTTTTCGGAGAAATCGATGCCCACGCCCATCAGACAGGTTTGTCCTTCGTATTCCACGGTCTTACCGGTGAAGTAGTAAGGAATTTTCGCACCCGATTTTAACATGAATTCCGCCTGCACGCTTTCTTCTCCTTTCTCAAAAGTGCCCGTTATCTTTTCCGCAAGCAATGCTTTCTGGTCTTCATCAAAAAGATCCAGCGGATGAATAAGTTTCATCTCTTCGGAAGAATAACCCGTTACCAACTCGAAGTTCCGGTTCCAGCGCAGGAATTTTCCATTGGTATCGTAGAGATAAAAAACACCGGGTAAACTGTTGATGACGGAGTCGGAAAGTTGCCGTTCTTTTACCATCTCATCCCGTGTTTTCACCACCGCTTCTTCGGCCTTTCTACGCTCGGTAATATCCGTGATGGTACCAACATAGCCAATGGTTTTATTGTTCGCTCCTTTTTCCGGGATGGCCTGTCCCAATACCCAGGCTATGGAGCCGTCGGGACGGAGGAAGCGGTATTCAGATACGGAGAAAATCGAAGTTTTGGCAGCCGCGTGCCACTCTTTTTTTAGTTGTTCCCTGTCGTCAGGATGTACCGCGTTGAGCCATCCGCCGCCCAGCGCTTTTTCACGGGGAAGGCCGGATATCTCCGACCAGCGCGGGTTCACATACGTGGTTTGTCCATCCGGATCGGTATGGAAAATGCCCACGGGCGCTACTTCGGTCAGGGTCTGGTACCTTTTTTCACTTTCTGCCAGGTGGCGTTCCGCTTCGCGGCGTTGCTGATCCTTCTCCAATTGTTCCAGTGCAAAGGAGATGTCGCCGGTACTCTCTTCCAGTAACGCAATCTCTTCTGCATCGAAGAAATCTTTGGTATCGGCGTAAGCGACAAAGGAGCCGGTTACTTCCCCGAACTTGCGGATTGGCACACTGATGGACGACCTGAAATGCTGTTCCAACGCACCGTCCCGCCAGGGCGCCATTTCAGGCGCTGTTTCAATATCGTTGCAATAAACAGTTTCGTTGGTGCGGAGCGCTCTTCCGGTAGGACCATTCCCCGATGGGGCCTCTTCCTGTAAAGTAATATTGATGCGGTTCAGGAACTTTCCGCCCTCACCTTCATGCACAACCGGAACCACGCGCTTGCGGGCGGCATCCACCTTCCCGATCCAGGCCAGACGGAACTTTCCGATCTCCACCGCAATGCGGCAGGCTTCCCGGAAAAGCGTATCCTCATCTTTCACCTTCACGATCATCTGGTTGATCTGGCTGATGAACCGGTAAAGGCGGTTCAGTTTATTGATCTTTTGCTCCGCTGCTCTCTGCCGGGTAGTATCACGCAGGTTCAGTACAAGTCCCTTTATATCGGCATCATCAAGTTTATTGGTAATTGTACCTTCCAGCCAGATGTAATGACCCTGCGCATGTTGAAACCTGAAAGCATAAGGAATAGGAATATTGGGTTGCTGAAGCGCAGTCGCAATACATTGTTTAGCGTTCTCCTGGTCATCCGGATGCAACAGGTGCACGGGCAATTGCTGAAAAGTTTCCGTGTTCCATCCCGATATCCTGTTGGTGGAACTGCTTCTGAAAATATAATTCAGGTTGGCATCGATGAGCGCGATGATGCCTTCATTGTGTTCAATAAGTGCCCGGAAACGCTTTTCATTGGTTTCGGTCTCATGAAAGGATGAAGGGGATACATTGCGCATGGGAGGTAATTATCCTGTTGGGAAACAATGTATTAAAGATAAGGCAAATGCGTAAGAAACGAACCGCTTATAAAAGGCTGGTACCTTTTGCGGCATAAGGCTGAAGTGATGTGTGGTTGGGTTCAAGTTCTGTAATCAGGAAATTGATTTCGTTCATCGCCGCGAACTGTATCGGCATCGAAGAATTCAGTTTCTCCGAAATGGCCAGCACGGCGGTGGCTGTGGCGGCTTTGATCATCGCTTTTTTTACCTGTACGGTTTCCCAGTCGGAATCGGTCAGGCCATTCATGGGATCGATGGCATTTGTTCCGATGATGCAGAGGTCGGCTTTGATGCGGGCGAGTTGTTCGAATACTTCTCCGC
>CAMLPA010000371.1 GCA_946481605.1 uncultured Flavihumibacter sp.
GTTCCATCAAATCCCACCGCCACTTTCCTGGAAGACATCGCCGGGATGGTTGGAAGAGCCGTCATCTTTTCTTTGCCATTTAACCTGGTGTGGATTTGCAATCCGTTCATCGGAGCACTGGTGGTATTCAGTACGACCAAACCAGCCATTGCACCCGCATCCTGGCTCCCGATCACAATAGAAGGCAGTGTAAGATCCTCCGTATTCAATTGCAAAGTTTTGGGCGACAATTGCAGCGCGGCTTCAATGAATGCGCCGCGTACATAAAATTCATTCAACCCCTTCTTCAAAGTAACGGGAATATACATGTAACCCAGGTTGTACACGTCTCCAGTATGAATAGCGCCATTCACATACACAGCACTGTTTCCCTTCACATTCAGGATAGCGGTTTGTGCTTTCGTGGCAGTATAGGTGAGGTAAACATAAGCGCCTCCCCTGCCGATAGCGCCACGCTGCGATTGCATGTTTACACCAGGGCCTGCTGGCACCCCGGGATTTTGTTGTCGGGTATTAATGGTCCTTAACCTGTTGGAGCTGTCGGCTTCTATTTTGATCCAGGTGATTTTCTCCCCTTTTTCGTTGGTGGAAAAAACGGCGCCCTCGGTGGGTGTTTTCAACGAACCGCTGTACAAATGATAGGCCAGGGGATCGGTGAATACAGCTTCGCGTCCGTAACGTGTTCCCGTTGGGGCGATGAGTCCGGACCGGAACTGGTGGATTTGCTGGGCGGAGGTGGATGTAAAGAAGATGAGTTGTTCTAAGACTATTAAAATAGTTAAATGTTTCATTACGCATTAAATATAAAGGGGAGGTATATTTCCTCCCCTAGATTATAAAATAAACAACTAAATTATTGCTTTATCAATTTCTCATATGTCCACCCTTTACCATCAAAAATCTTCATAAAATAAATGTCAGACTTAAGGTCAGATATATTAATATCTGTTCTTGACACCCCTTTTGCAAACCGAATCTTTCTAACCAAATTTCCTATTCTGTCAAAAATTAACACCTGATGTATCGCTCCCTCCTGACCCTTTACCTGATCTTTCTTAGAAATTGTAATCCGCCCTAACGATGGATTAGGAGAAACACTAAAACTACTAAATCCTCCACCACAATTAGTCCCACTTTGAATTGAAATTGGGAGCCATGCAGTCCAATTTCCATATCCGCAATTATTCTGACCACGAGCCCTTACCTGTGCAGTATAAGGGTAATATTGATTTTGAAAAATTACTGATATCCCTGCATTATTATCCGATGGGCAAATAGCCATTCCGGTGTTTTCCATTACAGTTGCGGAAAAAGGAGTAACCTCCCATTCTACATTTGTTAGACCTCCAGGGACAGATCCGCACCTATATTGAGTATTTATAAAATTAGCACCAAACATAATAGGCACATTTGGGCAATAAGGGGATTGAGAGCTGTTAGTAAAAATTGAAAACTGTCCTTCTCCAGGCCCTCCAACCTGAACCTGTCTTGAAACTGTATAACTAAAAGCACAATGTGTAATCAACGCAGTAAGGTCTATCAAACCACTCTGCCCCCCTGGGATCCGCGATAATATTACTTGAGGTTGATTACTATTGGCAGGGACTGATGCTATAGACGAGTTTGAGGATGACCAGCTGATTGATGCTCCTGACGGCAAACCGTTTAAAGAAAAACTTATTGAGCCATTACATAAGTTATTGGAACTGCCTGTAATTGAAAATGCTGGCGCTGGTCGTGCTATTGAAATAATAGCCTCTGTTCCTGGCTTTAAAAAACCATTACATGGGTTGACCGCCCTTATTCTAATCACACCATTATCGCCGTTTGACAAGTCGGAGGTAATAGTAGCACTAGTATTTCCTGCAATCCATCCACCTGTAGATGTTGTTCCATTAATTTGCCAACCAGTTGGAAGAAGATACTCAAAGGACGACACTGAACCAAATTCAACATTATCATCGTTGGGATTTAAAAATTTAACAGGCGCAAAAGAAATAGGGATTGATTGTATTTCGCATCTAGGCACTTGGACAGTGCTGATAGAAAGTACAGGTTTCGACTTTACACCAGAACTTCCGAAAGATTTAATCCTCTTAAATACAACATCCGATGCAGGATATTGTGTTGTACCATTTGAAAAGTGGAACCTAAATGCCTGATTTAACCCATCATCTGAAAACCGGCCTCTAAACCTGAAAACCTTATACTGCCCAGCATTTGAAATATATCCATTATCAAGTATCATTGCATCTTGAGGTATACCATCATTACTTGAAAGCCTCACGGGAGAAACACTTACAGAACCAATATTTGTCAATGTAGAACAAGTAAATTCATAATCTACATTTGGACAATACTCTGTGCCAGTTCCCTGAGCCACTATCACACTCGGTTGGGCTTGAGAAATTTTAAAAGAATAAAGGAGAACAATCAGAATAATACGTTTCATAAAATAAGGTTTAAAATGGAGTATAACTTTCGTTATACTCCTTAATCAGAAAAATTTATATTCAGAGAAAATCGTTACTCATAATTATAATCGCTCCAGTAAGGATTAACACCCCGCTTCGCGGCTGGCACCCAGAATATGGGCGTGGTGAAATTATCCTGGTCCTTCACTTTAAGGAATTCTTCCGGATTGGTTCCCAGTGTAATGGTGGGGTACCTTAATCTTTCGGGGAACGGCTTCATTACCTTGGATGTAAACGTCATTGGTTCCAGGTAAGGATGGCGTGTTCTCCTGATCTCGGACCACAATTCAAATGGTGCCATGATGTTGAGGTGGATGTACTTCTGTTGCATCAGTATTTCCATTTTACCCTCAAGGTCTTTCGAGTTGAAGCGCGTGGCGATAGAGTCTGAGAATTTATTGATATCAGCAGTGGAAGGCTTTGCCGGGTGCATGTACAGCGCCGAATCTTCCCCGAAACGGTTGGTGGCGAAAGTGGCCGGTCCTATAAAATAGCCTCCGTTGAGCGCTTTGGTACGGAATGAGTTGGCCATTCTGCTCTCTTCATTGCGTGCATACCAGAAATCGGTGGAATGTGCAATCGCATCCTTAATGTGCTGGCTCGCAGCTTTACCGGTGTTTCCCAGGTTTTTAGCTGCTACTTCTGCCAACAACAGGTCCACTTCCGCCATAGACATCATGTACGCGGGGAAATTGGAATTGTGCGTAAACGTGGTGAGGTGGTATTGCGATTTGGCATTCTGTTGCAAAGAAAGAATAAAACTGTTCGGTGTAGTGGTATAACGCTCTCCCGCAACATAAGCAGGCTTTTGTGCATCAGTATTATAGCTTACGCCGATGTATTTCCGTTTGTTCACAGTAGAACTGTAGGCACCATCGAAATATTTGGTGGGCATGGCCAGCACCTGCAGGCGTGGATCATCGGTTCCGGGTGTGTACGCTTTGGATGAATCGCGGTGCATTCTGCGCATGATGATATCCGGTATAAAGCTGGCGAAAGAGTTTTCTCCCAATCCGCGGAGCCAGAAGCCATTGCTTTCAGGCGCCACATCTGTTGTAAGGTCCCAAACATAATCTGCGGCAGGCAATGGCTTTGTAAGCACATCCTGGAGGTGTGTTTTGGCCACATCTTCTGCCACCCCGGAAATACGAACGGCATACTTCAGGCGGAGTGCATTGATATAACGCACCCATTTGTCTACATCGCCTTTCATAGCCAGATCGTTGGTAGCAAAGAGATTTTTAGAAAGTGTAGACATTTCATCATAGATGCCGGGGAGGTCTGTACTGATTTGTTTCAGTTCATCCAGCACTGATTTATAGATTTCCAGCGGGTCATCAAATTTGGGATAGAAAACCTGCTCTTTACCCTTAAAGGCTTCTGAATAAGGAATGCTGTTGTAAAAATCCACGGTAAGCAAAGCAGAGTAATCTTTAATTACTGTTGAAAGCGTGTAATAAATTAAATTATCTTTTAACGCCTGTCCTGAAATTTTATCAAGTTCATCTTTCAAAACTGCCCAGGAACGAGCCCTGGTGTAAAAGTCATTAAACCTGTTGTTCCAGAGGTTATTGGTATTGCCTCCAAATGCATTCGTTCCACTCAGATCATCAAAATTCAGGAACCATGCATAACGATCGGTAATGTGTCGTTGAGCGATCTGCGCATATCCTGGCACTTCGGTACCAGCGTTAAACTGCCAGTAAAACTCTCCGTAATCCTGGGAGTACACTTTATTTTCGGTAAGCATTCTAACAAAAACACCCCCATACAGGTTCT
>CAMLPA010000372.1 GCA_946481605.1 uncultured Flavihumibacter sp.
GATACGTTTTTTTCAAGTATATATTTATCAGAGAAGTTAATAATTACGCCTAATACCGCCGAACCTAATACAGGAAGCGATAACTTCAGAAGCGGCTTAACAAGAGAGAGCTGAAAGGAGGTGCCACACTCTTTGATAAAATACCTTGCAAACAGTAGAAACAGAAAAAGTTCCGAAATACTGTAAGCGTATATCCTTATAATTGCACTGTTGGATGCGCCTTGGAAGTAAAACAATGCCAGAAGAGAGGATAGGTTTATAGTGATAACTCTGAATAAATTATATACGGTGAGCACCTTTATTTTTTCAGATACTACAAAGAAATAACTCAGCATAAAATTGAAAACACCTGATGTTACCAGAAGAAAGTATGCCAGTCTTACAGTGGTGGTGGAACCTATATGCGAAACAGATTGTTTAAGGACAGCTAAATCACTATTGGTGCAGATAAGGACAGTGGAAACGATAGCATAAAAGAAAAGAAAAAGTAGTGCAATAGTAAAAAGAGCATTTTTCGAGAAATTCTTATCACTGTTTTTTTCATGATAATATTTCGCCAAAGGGATATATAGGCCAAAGTTTAATACTATAGCTGCTACTGTGGAAAAGGAGTAAATATAGCTGTAGAAGCCAAATTCGTGCTGAGGCATTAAACGCAGGTAAACAGGGAGCAGTAAAAAGCCTGAAGCACGTACAAGCAGATCAATCCCCAAAATCTGAACCAGTTTTCTGAAGAGAGGCGATGCACTGAATGCCTGTATTTTTTTTACGGCCGATTTAGGAAACCCCATTCTTTATTATTTGTAGAACCAACTGTACGACCACTACTTAACCTAAATCGTTGCATTAAGCTTGTCTTTTGGCTAGTTCTAAATAGGCACAAATGAAAATTGAAATCAGTAATGACAGGCCAAAAGCAGTTAACAAAGTGATTATTAATGAAGTTGAGCGCTTTTTGCTTATCCCCTGAGATTGATCAATTACTACCAGAGGCTTATTTTCTAGGGTTAATTTCTTCTTTAACATGTCGCGTCTGAAATAGAGTTCGCTGGATGCCCTGTAAATTTCTGCCGGGTCCGTTTCATTCCTGAAATAAGAGGCATTAACAGAATGGGATAAAGCCCTGTTATAAGCTGTTTTCAGGCTGTCAAGTTTGCTGATATCATTTTCAATATCAGCTAGAATTTCTTTAGAAGATGATAAGGAAAGGTTGGCCTGGGCTAGCAAATAAGGGTTTGAGTTAATATAATTAACAACGAAGTTCGAAGCTTCCTGAGCGTTTTCATCCTTTTCCAAACCTACAATAATAACAAATGGAACATTTGAATCTGAAGTTGTATCCTCAGACACTTTTGTGCCATTTTGCATTTGCGCATGTACATACAAGATATTATCCAATGTATTTTCTGATGGTACAGGCGTGGTGGCTACTGTCTTTTTTCTTTGGTCTTTGGTTAAATTGTTAAAATTTTCTATAAGCTCCGAAAAGGTCTTTCTGGTGAGAACTGTATTTTTTACGAGTAACCTCACTTCAATTCCCGCTGTTTTATGGATAAAGTAAAAATATCCAATAAAAAGGCCGGCTATGAAAATAAATAAGATTAGTGGCTTTCGCGAAAGAAGGCATTTATTTAAAAAATGCGTAATTCGAAAAAAGCTAAAAGTGAGGGATTTGAAAACTTTTGAAAAGTCGGAATATTTGATTTCATCGGAATTGTTGCTAGGCGAAGGCATCAGAAGGAAAGATTTAATGACTGCAAATGTATTTTTTTTTGTGGATTTGTGCAACGTTTGAGAATTAGCTGCTGTCACTTGAAACGAGGCACTATTGTTGCCTGCAAATTATAAGAGTTTTCGTATATAATAATTAGGTTTTAACTTCGTTATCTGGTAACCCTTTATTAAACCTTATTGTGAATTTTATCCGAATGAATGTTATGATGGAGAATCAAATTACTTATCCTCGAAATTCAGTAACCTCTTACAAGCCTTCTAAATATTTAAGAAAAGTATTTTTTTACAGAAGGAACTATTTTCTGCTAAAAAGAACCTTTGACGTGGTGCTGTCTTTGTTTGTTGTCTTTTTTTTCCTGCTCTGGCTTTTCCCAATTATTGCAATCCTGATTAAAATAGGCTCTAAAGGACCGGTATTTTTTGTGCAAAAAAGGGTAGGTTTCTTAGGAAAGACTTTCAATTGTTTCAAGTTTCGCACAATGATTTATGACAAAGCATCGGAGCAATGTGCGGCGAAGCCCGAGGACAAAAGAATTACCAAAGTTGGCGCTTTCTTAAGGAGATCAAACCTGGATGAACTCCCTCAATTCATAAATGTTTTAATGGGAGATATGAGTATTGTTGGGCCAAGGCCACATATGTATTCTGACTGTGCCCGATTCTCAAATATTATTGAGGACTACAAATTCAGGAGTTTTATGAAACCGGGCATCACCGGCTTAGCCCAGGTGAAAGGTTTCCGTGGCCCGGCAGAAACATTCGATCAGATCTTTCACAGGTACCAGTACGATGCATTTTATGTAAGAAACGCTAATTTCTGGCTCGATATCAGAATTGTTCGCCAAACTGCAGCCCAAACGGTTTTCTACATATTGGGTAAATTGATGGGTAAAGAGGATTTTCATGAGCGTGCGCGCAAGATGAAAATTTATAGAAAATTAACTTTCTCCTTAAAGCAACTTCTCAGCCGGGCCTAACCCCGGTTTTTTTATTTCCCCCAATTCTCCCTGTCTAAGCTCCTATATTGTATTGCCTCCGCCAGGTGCTCCAATGCTATGCTTTCCTTCCCTGCCAGATCAGCAATGGTGCGTGCTACCTTCAGTATTCTGTCATAAGCCCGGGCGCTCAATTGCAGTTTCTCCATCGCCTGCTGAAGGAGCGCCCTTGCCGGTGCGGGTAATGCGCAGGCCTCACCCAGCATTGCAGCAGGCATCTGTGCATTGCAGAAAATGCGTTCGTGGTGCTCAAACCTCAGTTCCTGTTGTTTTCTTGCTTCCACCACCCTCGCTCTTACCGTTTCCGATGATTCGGTTACCCGCTCACTTTGCAGGTCATTAAAACTTACCGGCGTCACTTCTACATGCAAATCTATCCGGTCCAATAAGGGCCCTGAAATCTTCTGAAGGTATTTCTGCACCATGGTTGGATGGCATTTGCACGCTTTATCCGGGTGGTTAAAATACCCGCACGGACAAGGATTCATCGACGCAATCAACATGAACGATGCCGGGAAAACAGAACTCAGTCGCGCCCGGCTCACCGTTATTTTCCTTTCCTCCATGGGCTGACGCATTACTTCCAGCACCGACCTTTTGTATTCCGGCAGTTCATCCAGGAAGAGCACGCCGTTGTGTGCCAGGGATATCTCTCCCGGCTGCGGTATACTTCCTCCACCCGCCAGCGCTGAAGCGCTGATAGAATGGTGCGGACTTCGGAACGGCCGCGCCGTAACCAGTGCTTTGTTGCGGTTCAGCCGCCCGGCTACGCTGTGAATGCGCGTGGTTTCCAGTGCTTCAGCCATACGCATTGGTGGAAGAATGCCCGGTAATCGTTTGGCCAGCATGGTTTTTCCTGCTCCCGGCGGACCAATCAAAAGTGCATTGTGCCCGCCCGCCGCGGCAATCTCCAATGCCCGTTTGATGTTTTCCTGCCCCTTTACTTCTGAAAAATCATGTGTTGTGCTATGGGCTTCAAGAAAAAGGGAACCAACATCTGTTTCAACCCGAACAAACGCCAACTCTCCATTCAGGAATGATACCACTTCTTTCAGGTGCTTCATCCCATATACACTGATCTCTTTCACCACACCAGCTTCCCCCGCATTGGCTTCCGGAAGAAGGATCTGCGCAAACCCTTCATTCTTTGCCTGCATCGTAATGGGTAACGCACCTCTTATCGGCAGAATATTCCCATCCAGTCCAAGTTCTCCCATCAGCATGGTTTGCGGGAGTTGCTCTACTGAACGGAGTTGCCCGGTCGCCGCCAGTATGCCAATGGCAATGGGCAGGTCGAACGATGAACCGGTTTTCCGGATATCAGCAGGGGCCAGGTTCACCACTACTTTGTTCCGGGGCATCTGCCAGCCGTTTGTTTTCAATGCAGATTCAATACGGAGGATGCTCTCCTTCACCGCATTGTCGGGCAGTCCCACCACATGCGTATGCAATCCCCCATAAACATTCACTTCAATTGTAATGGTAATGGCATCCACGCCAAACACCGT
>CAMLPA010000373.1 GCA_946481605.1 uncultured Flavihumibacter sp.
ACCACATCTCCTCCCCAACCGCGGGTTACAATGTCATTTTTCCCATCTCCGTCCATATCGGATATTTCAATGAATCCTTCTCCCAAACCCAATCCTGGTTCTACCGCAGCCGCAAAACTAATGGTACCGGGCGTGGACGTATTTCTGAAGATCATCCCACCGCCACCGCTGGTGCTCACCAGGATATCAATTTTTCCATCGTTGTCCAGATCGCCGAGACGCACCATTCTGGCCCATCTTCCACTGGTGCCATATACAACGGGGGCATCAAAATTGCCCGCAGACAATGATCCCGGTGTTAATGTAATGTTTCTGAAAACAGATACACGATCGGTATTGGAAGGACGGTAAACACTGGAGACAATATCTATTTTCCCGTCTCCATCCACATCGCCGTAATCAATTTCACCTTCCTGCGCAGCATTGGTTCCGTAGCTGGTCAGTTCAGACAAATACCCCTGAATGCCTCCCCCACCAAATCCGGCTTCAAAACTTGATCCTTCTACCGTGCTTCCATTTAAGGTACCGCTCGAAATGGTTCCGGGTGTAGATGTATTGTGTTGCACGTAAGTTCCCATTCTCCCGCAGATAAGATCAGGCTTTGCATCCCCATCCAGGTCAGCGAATTTCAGGTTCGCCAGGGAGTGCAGATTAAGCCCGTTGTAGCTTCCGTTCTTTACCACATAACTCTGTGAACCCGTTACGCTCCCAAAGCTGGCCTCCGCCAATGGTGCTGTTCCCGGAAATGTATACACGAAGCGTACAAGGCTTTGAACGGAAAGTCCTGCTGTGTACACCCGCACCACAGGCCCTGCACCCGCCGGCACTGTTACCGTCAGCGATGTAGCTGTAGCGGCCGTAACCGTGGCCTTCACACCACCGAACCAAACTACGTTATCTGCAATGGTGGTGCTGAAATTGGCACCATCAATGGTAACCGAACTTCCGATGGAAGCGGCCGAAGGCGTAATGCCGGTAATTGTGGGAACAGTCTGGGCTTTAAGTTCAGCCTGTGAAAGGGCAAGCAATACAAACGTGCATACACTTACAAGCGGTGTAAAAATCCGGTTCTTCATATCAGGTTATTAGGGGTTTATACTTAGCCTATTGAACCAATTCCAATCGTTTAGGGAAACCTCTATACCGATCTGATGGTTCACTGATCGAATTAACGGATAATCCTTTAGAAAAAGTATTTGTTTATCCCGGATACAAAATAAAAAATCCCCTTTCTTGCGGAAGGGGATTTTTTGCTTGTTAAGGTTTATACTATTGCGCGACAATCAGTTCAATACTTCTTCTAACTTCTGGTGCAATGCCTGTCCGCGAAGATTTCTTGCGATGATCTTTCCCTGGGGATCAAGTAAGAGGGTACTTGGAATACCCATAATACCAAAATAGGTAGACACTTCATTTTTCCATCCTTTCAGGTCGGAGACCTGGGTCCAGGGCATATTGTCTTCTTTGATTGCTTTCAACCATCTTTCTTTGCTGTCGTCCAGCGACACGCCGAGTACGGTGAAGCCTTTCTCTTTGAACTTATCGTAAGCTTTCAGCACATTCGGATTCTCAGCGCGACACGGTCCGCACCAACTGGCCCAGAAATCCACCAGTACATATTTACCGCGGAAAGCAGCAAAATTAACGGGCGCATCTTCCGTATTGTTCTGCGTGAAATCTGGCATCTTTTCGCCCAGGGAACTGCGTTTCAGTAACGCGAGCCGCTCGGCAAGGCGCTTTCCTTCTCCGGATGCTTTTAATTTTTCATCCAATACATCATAAGATTTTTTCACCTCATCATAAGTCCCCATCATCGCCATATCTGTAGTAAGATTCAGGCTGAACGGACTTTTCGGATGCCCGGCGATATAGCTTTCACGAATGGCCCTTCTTTTTTCGTCCAGCACTTTGATGCCGGCTTCAATTTTTCTTTTTTCCTCTTCCGTAGCCGCAGCACGCAAATCGCGGTACAAAGCAGATGTTTGCTGCGAAACGGATTGCAAAGAAGCCTGGTAAGCCATGGCTTCATCGTGAAACTTAGAACCTTTCACTGTCAGTTTGTGCAGGGAATCGGCCTGTCCGGTCACTTTTATGTTGCCAGGTTCCAGGTACATTTCCGCATACCTTGTAGGGAACATGATCATTACTTTCTGCGGTTCGGCCAGGGTGGTTTTCCAGGCAAACTTTCCGTTCACTGATTTCACCGTATCGGTAACCGAAGTGGTTCCTTTGTAATAAATGAATTGCATGATTCCGTCTTTCAAACCCGTAATATCTCCGGTAACGGTTACATTTTGTGCGTAAAGTGATGAGGAAACCAGCGTTACCCCAACCAGTGTTTTAATTGATTTCAGCATCATAATTTATTTAAAGATTTCAGCAAGTTTTTTATCCATCGCTTCATCGTTCTCTCCGCCACCGCCATACCGGCCAACGATTTTACCCTGCGGATCTATCAGAATTTTGGTGGGCAGTGTGTGAATCCCGTAGGCTTCGGATTTATCTTCAGAACGATCAAAACCGCCATCGGGTGTTCTTTTCAATCCACGGAGCACATGTTTCCATACGCCTATACCATCTTTTTCAACGGCTTTTTTCCAGGCTTCGTGGTTGCTGTCATCATCTGAAACACCAATGATTTCGAAACCTTTCTTTTTGTATTTACTGTACAACTGCAGCAGGTGCGGATTGCCTTTGCGACAGGGCACACACCAGCTTGCCCAGAAATCAACCAGTACATATTTACCACGGAAATCCGTTAAGCTAAGGGGCTTACCCGTAATGTCCATTCCGGAGAAATTAGTGGCCATGCTACCGGGCGAACCGGAACGCATGTTCGCGATATCCTTCGCGATTTCTTTCCCTTGGGAAGAAGCTTTCATCTGCGGTGTCATCTTCGCGAAGATCGCTTCAGCTTCCTCTACCTTCATGCTGCTGGTATAAAAACGCAATTGCGATAAGGTAATATAAGAAGCGGGATGTGCTTTAAAATAAGCCATATTGGCCTCGCGCATCTTTTGGCTATAAGGCTGCATGCTGTCGCGGATATGCTCCAGCTTCAATTTCATTTCTTCCAATGCTTCTTCTGAAGCGCCGGCCTTTTTCGCATTGGCGTATGCCATGCTTCCTGCATTGTAACGTTCATTCAAAGGTGTAACCCCGGCTTTGTAAGCAGCGGTCAGCTTTTCGAAAGCTTCCATTTCAGCCTGCACGGCACCACCTTTAAGTACCAATGACTTCACGTCTCCGGCGTTGCCTTTTAATTCGGAAACACCGGGCTCTACAAATGCAGATTTATAGGCGCTGAAATCTACCCGCTGCTCGTTCTCCCCTTTGAAATAGAAGTAAGCCTGCGTGGGCTGTTCCAATTTTCCGATATAAGCGAAAGCGCCGGAGAACAGCTTTACACTGTCCCTTACCGTTTTGCCCCCCTGGCCTTCATAAGAAATATGGAACCAGGTAGTACCTTTTGTTCCCGTTACATTTCCTTTGATAATGAAAGTGTTTTTTGCGAGTGCAGGCGCCCCGAGTAATTCATGCAATTTTTTATCCAGCGCTTCGCCACGAAGGTTCTTTCCCACGATCACACCGTTCGGATCCACGAGTACATTAGAAGGAATGGAACGGATATCATACAACCTTCCGGCTGCGTTATCCCAGTGTTTCAGGTCGGAAACATGGTTCCAGTAGAGTTGGTCATCGTGAATGGCCTGCACCCACTTATCGTGTTTACCGGGCATATCGAAAGAAACGCCCAGCACGGTAAAGTTTTTATCCTTGTATTGCTGGAAGGCGCTTACCACGTGTGGGTTCTCAATGCGGCAGGGTACACACCAACTGGCCCAGAAATCGACCAGTACATATTTCCCACGGAAATCCTTCAAAGCCACCATATTGCCTGCAGTATCCGTTTGGGAGAAATCCAGCGCGGGACGGCCAATGCCCGTAAGTTTATCCGTTTTGATGCTGTGCTCAATTTTTTTCACCACCAGGTTATTCTTTGCCGATGGCTTCGCCAGTTGAAAGAGGGAATCCATTGTATTCAAAGGGATCATACTTCTCAGCGACTGGTATACCGGATACACGATTGCTGTGGAACCGGCATTCTTCGCGAACCACTTCATATCCAGTTCACGCTGCTCCTGGTTCAGTTGACGGTAACGGGCCATTCCCCTGTTCATGAATGCAGTATCTCCTTTAGACTGGGCATCCATCAGTTGCTG
>CAMLPA010000374.1 GCA_946481605.1 uncultured Flavihumibacter sp.
CCCATTCCCAACCAGGATGATGGTACGGTGGACATCAATTATACCGTGGAAGAAAAATCTTCCGACCAGTTGGAACTATCTGCAGGCTGGGGTGGTGGTATTGGTTTGACCGGTACACTCGGGGTGTCGTTTAACAACTTCTCTGTGAAGAACATCTTCAATAAGAAATCATGGGATCCGCTGCCAACGGGCGATGGACAGAAACTGAGTCTTCGTGTGCAGTCCAACGGACGTGCGTTCCGCTCCTACAACTTCTCGTTCACTGAACCCTGGTTGGGCGGAAAGAAAAGAAACCCATTCACCATCAGTTTCTTCAATACAAAATTCTCGAACGCATTCGATTATACCACGTACACGTATAGCCGCGCACGCTCCGACAGTTCTTACCTTAAGAACACCGGTGTTACCGTTGCCCTGGGTAAACAACTGAAGTGGCCTGATGACTATTTCAGTTTAACCACTGCCGTAAACTATACGCAATACAAACTGAAGAACTACCAGGTATTTGGTTTCGGAGGACAGAGCAACCTGACCTCGCACAACATCAACCTGAAGCTGACCCTTCAGCGTTATTCCCTGGACCAGCCCACGTTCCCGCGTAGTGGTTCCAACTTTATGCTGAGTGCACAATTCACGCCACCATACTCACTCATCAACAAGAGCCTGGAGAAATCCGCTGACCCCTACAAGTTGGTGGAATACCACAAATGGCGCTTCAACGGTGAATGGTACGTACCCATCGGAAAAGCCATGGGCGCGGATAAAAACCGCCAGTTTGTGCTGAAGTTCGCCGCGAAGTACGGCTTCATGGGAAGGTACAACAGCAAGATGCCTTTCTCTCCGTTCGAACGCTTCCAGGTGGGGGACGCCGGTTTGACGAACAACTTTGGTGTACTAGGTTACGACATCATCGCACACAGGGGATATCCCGTGTACGAAAGTTCCGACCCCAAAGTGAACCCCGACCAGCAGAGCGCGCAGCAGTTCTTTACCATCTTCAACAAATACACGATGGAGCTGCGCTTTCCGTTCAGCACGAACCCCAGCAGTACCATCTACGGACTTACCTTCTTTGAAGCCGCCAACGGATGGTACGACTTTAAGGAGTACAACCCCTTCCGCCTGAGAAGATCCGCAGGTGTGGGTATGCGCTTTTTCCTGCCCATGTTCGGATTGCTCGGCTTCGACTACGGTATCGGCTTCGATCGCATGACACCAAATGGAAGACTCCGCGACGCGGCAAGGTTCACCTTCATGCTCGGCTTCGAACCGGAATAAATTTCATACAAATAAAACCTGCAGATTATGAAAAAGCTGTTCCTGCTACTCACCTTTGCCATCGCCGCAATAACCGGCGCCCATGCACAACGCTATGCTATCGTGGATACCAGGTACATCCTTGATAAGATGCCGGAATACGCCACCGCCCAGAAGCAACTGGACGAAATAAGCAAGGCCTGGGAAAAAGAGATCAGCGATAAACAACAGACGCTCACTAAGATGTACCGGGATTTTGACGCGGAGCAGGTGATGCTGAGCGAAGAACTGAAAAAGAAACGGGAAGACCAGTTGTTCAACCTCGAAAAGGAAGTGCGGATGCTGCAAAGCCAGCGTTTCGGGTTTGAAGGAGACCTTTTCAAGAAGCGCCAGGACCTTATAAAGCCCATCCAGGACAAAGTTTACAACGCCATCCAGAAATTGGCGGTGGACCGGAGTTACGACTTTATTTTGGATAAAAGTGAAGGAATTACCGTTATATTTGCCGACCCCAAGCTGGACAAGAGCGAGGATATTCTGAAAGCGCTGGGTGTTAAATAACCGAAAAAACATTGCAGGCTTACAACCAATTGTCAACCAAAATCAACTTGTATTTCAGAACCCAAACAAACAATTAAAAAAAGGAAGATGAAAAAATTCGTATTTACCTTGTTGGTGGCTGCGGGCGTGATGGCAGCGGGAAACCTGCAGGCGCAAACAAAGATCGGTTATATAAGCCTCGAAGAGCTGATCGTGCTGATGCCAGAATTCAAAAAAGCTGATTCATCACTCAAAGAATACCAGGAAGCACTCGGAGAAGAGTACAACGAAATGGTGCAGGACTTCAACATGAAAGACAGCCTGCTTTCCAGCAAAGACACGGCTTCTTACACCAAAGCACAACTAGAAATTAAAAGAAAGCAACTCGGTGAACTGTACCTGAAAATTCAGAACCAGAACCAGTCCGCTCAACAAAAGTTCCAGCAGAAACAACAGGAGCTGATTGCCCCGATCCAGAAAAAAGCCATGGAAACCGTACAGGCCATCGCCAAAGAAAGTGGCTATAGCTACGTGATTACCAAAGAAGCAGTGATGGTTGGACCACCCGCCGACGACCTGCTGGCACTGGCCAAAAAGAAACTGAACATCAAATAATTCCCACGGGTTTTATACTTTTGAAAGGACGCAGTTATTGCGTCCTTTTCGTTTTTGTAAAATCACCTCATGTCGCACCCCATCGGCGTTTTCGATTCAGGTTATGGCGGATTAACCGTACTTCGTTCTATTGTGGATGCCCTTCCGCAGTACGATTACTGCTACCTCGGCGACAATGCCCGTGCGCCCTATGGCACCCGTTCGTTCGAAACGGTTTACCACTATACACTCGAATGCGTGGAGTGGCTGTTCAAACAGGGATGTCCGTTGGTGATTCTGGCCTGTAATACCGCTTCGGCCAAAGCGCTCCGTTCCATTCAACAGAAAGACCTTCAAAGACTTGGCCCCGAAAAAAGAGTACTCGGCGTAATAAGACCCACTTCTGAAGTGATCGGCAATTATACCCAAACCAAAGCGGTGGGTATTCTCGCCACCAACGGTACCGTGAGTTCAGGATCCTATCCTTTGGAAATAAGTAAGTTCTTCCCGGAAGTGAACGTGCACCAGCATGCCTGCCCCATGTGGGTGCCACTCGTGGAAAATGGGGAACACAACGGTGCGGGCGCTGATTTTTTCATCAAAAAAGACCTCGGTATTTTACTGGACCAGGCGCCGGAAATAGACGTATTACTGTTGGCCTGCACCCATTATCCATTGTTGGAGCCTAAAATAAAGGCGCAACTGCCTGGCGGCATCCGTATTATTACCCAGGGTAGTATTGTGGCAGAAAGTTTAAAGGATTACCTGCAGCGGCATCCGGAGATGGAACAGCAACTCAGCAGGGGAGGCGCAAAAAGCTTTTACACCTCCGATTCGGCGGAAGAATTCAATTGGAAAGCGAGCATATTTTTTGGTAAAGCCGTTCATTCCCAACACATTGAAACGGCATCCTGAGCCGCTGAAAAAAAATGCGCACATCTTTTTCAGATCTTTCCAAAAATTTATACCTTTGCCGTCCCTTTCACGACACATCAGGGCATGGTGGCCCGTGTGGAAGTTGAAAAAACCGCCTGGTTCTCCCCAGGCATATTAATTGGGTTAGCAAAACTGTAAAAAAATGAAAAGAACATTTCAACCGCACAAACGTCGCCGTAAAACCGTTCACGGTTTCCGTAAGCGTATGCAAACTGCCAATGGCCGTAAAGTATTGGCTTCACGTCGTGCAAAGGGCCGTAAGAAACTGACCGTTTCCGACGAGCGTAAAGCAAAATAAGCCCTTAACAGGCTTCAAAATAGCTGGCCCCGCCTTACGCGGGGCTATTTTTGTTACAGCAACCAATTGCGATGAAACAGTTTTCCCTCTCAAGAGCAGAAATGCTGAAAAGCAGGAAGGTCCTGGATGCTATTTTCCGGGAGGGAAAAAACCTGTCTGCGCCACCCATTCGTGTGCATTTTCTTTTGGGAAAAACACCGCCTGCCGAAGGAGAAAATAACGTACTGATGGCCGTTGGTGCAGGAAAGAAATACTTCAAAAAAGCGGTGCACCGCAACAGGATCAAGCGGCTGATGCGTGAAGCCTATCGTTTGCAGAAACACCCATTACTGGAACTGGTGTCCACGCAACAAACTACATTGTTCCTTTTCTTCCAGTTCACGGGCCGCGAACTTCCTACCTTTGCCGATGTGCAGGAAAAAATGAATATACTGCTCCACAAACTTCAGCAACGCCTTTCATGAGTCGTTTACGGGCAATACTGTCCTGGCCGTTCGTGGCACTGATACGGTTGTACCAGATCGTAATATCGCCATGGCTGGGGCCTAAGTGCAGGTACACGCCAACGTGCTCGCAATATGGGAT
>CAMLPA010000375.1 GCA_946481605.1 uncultured Flavihumibacter sp.
GACGCGGCCATTGCCATCGCGGCGGCGAAAGATGGTAAAAAGATCACCCAGGAACTTTTCAGCGGAACGATAGGCTGGGTGGAATGGCAGAAACCAGGTTTCGACCTGGGACTTCAACTGAAGCAATGCCTGGATGAAAACCCCGGTATCCGTGGCATCATGCTCGGCTCACATGGTCTTTTCACCTGGGGTGATACCGCGTATGAAAGTTACCTGAATACCCTTGAAGTGGTGGAACGCTGCGCCCAGTATATTGAAGATGCCCGCGCAAAAAAGGGCGAAGACTTCGGCGGCCAGAAAATCACTTCGCTGGAAAAGGAACAACGCCTCGCACAGGCGGCGAAACTCGCTCCTGTACTGCGTGGACTTTGTTCTTCACAAATAAAAATGATCGGTCACTTCACCGATGACGACCGCGTGCTCCAGTTCATCAATTCGAATGATCTCGACAGGCTCGCGCCCCTGGGTACCAGTTGTCCGGATCACTTCCTCCGCACGAAAATCAGTCCCCTGGTACTGAACCTCGCCCCGGACGAAACCCTGGACGATTACAACGCCATCAAAGAAAAACTTTCCGGCCAGTTTGAAGCATACCGGAAAATGTACACCGAATACTACGAAACCTGCAAACACCCGAACAGTCCGGCCATCCGCGATGCCAATCCCGTGGTATTGCTCTATCCTGGCGTGGGCATGTTCACCTTCGCAAAAGACAAACAAACCGCGCGCGTTGCCGCCGAATTCTATATCAACGCCATCAACGTAATGCGTGGGGCAGAAGCCATTTCTTCTTACACTTCACTTCCCCGCCAGGAAGCATTCAACATCGAATACTGGCTGCTGGAAGAAGCGAAGCTGCAACGTATGCCCAAACCCAAAGCCCTCTCCGGCAGAATAGCCCTGGTAACAGGCAGCGCAGGTGGAATAGGCAAGGCCATTGCGAAACGTTTCGCCGATGAAGGCGCCTGCGTGGTAGTGAATGATAATGATGCTACCCGCCTGGAATCCGCAAAAGCCGAATTCCAGCAACAATACGGCAAAGATGTGTTCGCCACCGCCATCCTTGATGTGACCAAATCATCCGATATTTCCAGCGCCTTCCACGTGGCGGCCCTCGCCTTCGGCGGAGCCGATATCATCGTGAACTGCGCCGGACTCTCCATCTCCAAACCCATTGAAGAGCATACCGAAAAAGATTGGGACCTGCTCTACGATGTATTGGTGAAGGGCCAGTTCTTTGTAACGCAGGCCGGCGTGGAAATCATGCGCAAGCAGGGCTTCGGCGGAGATGTGCTGAACATTGTGAGCAAGAACGCACTGATGTCCGGCCCCAACAACGCGGGTTACGGCTCCGCGAAATCGGCGCAGCTCCACCTGAGCAGGCTGAACGCCGCTGAACTCGGTAAGGACCAGATCCGTGTAAACGTAGTGAACCCCGATGCTGTGATTTCCGATAGTAAGATATGGGAAAGCGGATGGGCCGAAGGTCGCGCCAAAGCGTATGGCGTTACCGTAGCTGAATTGCCCGCGTACTACGCAAAGCGCACCTTGCTGAACGAAATTATTCTTCCGGAAGATATTGCAGCGGCATGTTTTGTATTTGTGGGTGGGATGCTGAATAAATCTACGGGGAATGTGCTGAATGTGGATGGCGGGGTTTCAACGGCGTTTGTGCGGTAGAAGTTCACGCGAAGGAAATTCCACGCAATTGCTTTGTGCTACGCACTGCGCAACGCTAAGGCGCAAGGGACGCAAAGATTTGTTGAGTAGTGGGTAAAACGCTGTTTTGATAAAACTGTTTTCAGAAATGGTGCTTTATAAGTATTTGATAAAATGGTTTAACAGCTAATTTTTCATCGTTACAGCCCTTAGGAATAAGTTCCGGCTTAAAAGTTATGTCCGATTAAAAGAAATAATGAAATAAAACAAGACCCAATAATACTAACCGCTCCTTGCGTCCCTTGCGCCTTAGCGTTGCGAAGTATGAAGCAATTGCGAGAAAAACAAAATAATGAAACGAGTTGCCTTTAAAATGCTCCTTCATCCCGGCCATGAAGCAGCCTACAAAAAACGCCACGATGAAATCTGGCCCGAACTTCAGGACCTCCTGAAACAGGCCGGTATATCCGATTATTCCATCTTCCTCGATGAAGAAACGAATATACTTTTCGCCACCATGCTGGTAGCCGACCAGGAAGCGGTGGATCGCCTTACCGAACAACCGGTGATGAAAAAATGGTGGGCGTACATGAAAGATATCATGGCGGCCAATCCCGATAATTCGCCGGTAAGCATTACCTTAAAACAAGTTTTTCACCTCGCTTAATTTCTTTACTATGCAAATTCAACAATACCAACTGGATGCCCATAACGACGCGGAACTGAAGGCCCACAAAAAAGGCTTCGACCATGTTTCAGCGGACCTCGTGAACAAAGAGGATATCCTGAAAAAACTGGTCGATTTCCAGGTAGCCATCCCCAGTTGGGCATTGGGCACAGGCGGTACCCGCTTCGGGAGATTCTCCGGCGGTGGCGAACCCCGTAACCTCGAAGAAAAAATCGAAGACGTAGGACTGTTGCAGCAACTCAACCGCTCCAGCGGCGCTATTTCCCTGCATATTCCCTGGGATATCCCCGAGAACGCACAACACATCCGCGCACTGGCCGCACAAAAAGGGCTGCGTTTCGATGCCGTGAACTCGAACACTTTCCAGGACCAACCCACGCAGGAACTGAGTTATAAATTCGGCTCCCTGCAACACGTGGACAAAGCCGTACGCCAACAGGCCATCGAACACAATATTGAAGTTATTAAACATGGGGTGGAACTGGGTTCCGATTCCCTCACTGTATGGCTCTCCGATGGTTCCTGCTTCCCCGGACAACTCAATTTCCGCCAGGCCTACGAACGTACATTGGAAGGGCTGAAAGAAATTTATGCCGCACTTCCCGCCAACTGGAAAATGTTCGTGGAATACAAAGCCTTCGAACCGAATTTTTACTCCATGACCGTAGGCGATTGGGGCCAGTCCTTATTGTACGCCCAGAAACTCGGGCCACAGGCATATACCCTTGTTGATCTTGGCCACCACCTGCCAAATGCCAATATTGAGCAGATCGTTTCTTTGTTGCTGATGGAAGGCAAGCTCGGCGGTTTCCACTTCAACGATTCAAAATACGGTGATGATGATCTTACGGTAGGAAGCATCAACCCCTACCAGCTCTTCCTTATTTTCAAGGAACTCGTGGAAGGCATGGATGCCCGCGGCATGAACCACGCCACCGATCTCGGTTGGATGATAGATGCTTCCCACAATGTGAAAGACCCCCTGGAAGATTTGCTGCAGTCGGTAGAAGCCATCCAGATCGCCTACGCACAGGCATTACTGGTAGACAATGCCGCACTGAAACAAGCACAGGAAAACAACGATGTGGTACTGGCCCAGGAACTGTTGCAGGGCGCTTACAGAACCGATGTGCGTCCGTTGGTAGCTGAAGCCAGGCTACGCGCAGGTGCCGCATTGCAACCGCTGAAGTTGTTCCGTGAACTGAAGGTGCGGGAGGAGCTGATTAAGAATCGTGGGCAGAAAGCCGTTTCAACAGGATTGTAGGTCACGCAAAGACGCAATGGAGCAAGGACGCAAGGAACGAAACTTTTTGTTTGAAGCGGCAAATGCTCCGATACGCTTGTAAGAACCAACACCACTTTTAAATAATAAAAAATTTGCAATAAATCATACGCATTTAACCAAAGCACCAACACGACCCAAACTCAACAACCCTTTGCGTCTTTGCGTCTTTGCGAGAAAAAATAACACCGCATGCCATAACCCATGCCAGCAACAAACAACATATCGCCCATCCCGGTAATTGCCGTCTTCGATATCGGTAAAACCAACAAGAAACGATTCCTCTTCGATGAATCTTATAATGTTGTGGAAGAAACTTCTTCCAAATTCGAAGAAACCACCGACGATGACGGCGATGCCTGCGAAAACCTGCAAGCCCTCACCAAATGGGTACGCAGTGCCATGGATGAACTTTTCCAACGGAAAGACATCCTGGTAAAAGCAGTGAACGTGTCCACTTACGGGGCAAGTTTCGTGCATCTGGATAAGAACGGAGAACCGGTAGCGCCACTTTACAATTACCTCAAACCATTTCCCAAAGAACTGGAAGCCGAGTTCTACGGCAGGTACAATGGCGCGGT
>CAMLPA010000376.1 GCA_946481605.1 uncultured Flavihumibacter sp.
GTAAGATTGGGACCTACGCCACCCTCACCCGCTTTACCGTGACACGCCACACAACTGGCGATGAACACATTTTTCCCCGCGGTGAGTTGTGCGGCATCACTGATCATTTCCACATTGCTTTCATCTACACGGTTAGCGGCTTTTTTAAGGTATTCTTCCTGCTCACGTTCCGCGTTTTCCATGGCGATGCGGAACTCTTCAGCACTGGAAGGCGCGGTTTCAGAAACATGGAAACGCCAGAGGTAGATTACACTGAAGATAATGGTGAGGTAAAATCCATAGAGCCACCAGGGCGGCAGCCGGTTATCCAGTTCGCGGATACCATCATAATCGTGCCCCATATCGATGGAAGCTTCTTTCTCTTTCGATACAAAACCATTCCATCTTTCGAACCAGGATGGCCCCTGCTTTTTTTCCGCTTCAGCAACCGGTGTTTTTACCTTTTGCAATCCGAGTAAAAAACGGAGGTTGAACAGGAGCGCTACGATGATGATGAGTTCCAATGCGATGATGGACATCATGGTGAAGAAGGAAAAATTTGAAAGTCCTTCCACCGCCTGAAAGGGTACGGCTGCGGGCGCCGCTGTTTCTTCCTGCGCAAAAGCGGGCACCGTCATAAAGAGCAGGAAGAGTATACTCGTGGTTTTCGTGGCTTTTTTCAGTTGCTCCATCTTTTCTCTGAACACCTGCGAAGCGCCCAGTACCACATTGGCCAGCACGCCGATGGCGATGAGCAATCCAATGATTACCACCAACAATACGATGGCAACGGGGTGTTCAATTTCGGAAGGACGGGGCGGCCCCTCCGCGCGGAGTTGCGTGGGGAGGAGCAGCGCCGTTAAGCACAGGGCCGGCATATATTTCTGAAGCATAGATCTGGAAAACATACAAATGAGTTTGCGGTTAGTGGTTCTGTTCGGGGTCAAGTGGAATATGACTGATCTCTTCTATCAATCGTTTGTCAGCTTTGAGGGTCCAGATCAGCATCAGGCTGAAGAACCCGATGAACAGCAGCAGCGAGATCAATCCGAAGATGCTTACACCGCTGATGGATTCGATATAGTTGATGAATTTCATGGCCGGTTATTTTTGAGATACTGCTGAAACTTTGATGTCCGTTCCCATACGCTGGAGGTATGCGATCAGGGCTACGATCTCCCGTTGCTCGCCTACTTTTATTTTGTCGCCCGCAAGGCGTCCTTTGATAGCTGAAGCCTGTTGCATGAGGTCCGTATTCGCGGTAGCATCATACCCTTCTTCGTAAGGCACACCCAGCTTCTGCATCACCCGGATCATACCCGGCGTAAGGGTGGTATCGATGTTCTGTTTAAACAGCCAGCCGTAAGTGGGCATTACAGATCCCGGCGACATGGAAGCCGGTTCCAGCATGTGGTTGTAGTGCCAGGAATCAGGATATTTTCCACCAATACGCGCCAGGTCGGGACCGGTTCTTTTCGATCCCCACTGGAAAGGATGGTCGTACACGAACTCACCTGCTTTGGAGTATTCTCCGTAGCGTGCCACCTCATCCCTGAACGGACGCACCATTTGAGAGTGACAGGTATAACACCCTTCCCGGATATATATATCACGACCGTGCAACTCAAGCGGTGTGTAGGGTTTCACACTGCTGATGGTAGGTACGTTCGATTTTACCAGGAAGGTGGGCACCATTTCCAGGGCGCCGCCAATGGCCACCACCACAAGGCTCCATACCAGCATCTGTACCGGACGTTTCTCGATCCAGCGGTGCCAGTGTTCCTTGCCATGCAGCACGGGGTTCTTGGGGAGTGGCGCGGCTTCTACGGCTTCGTTGGCCACAAAGCTTCCTTTCTTCACGGTTTTCGCGATATTGTACACCATGATGAAAACACCCGCCAGGTAAAGCGTTCCGCCCACACTTCGTGTAATGTAAAGCGGCAGAATATTGGTAACAGTTTCCAGGAACTGGTATTTCAGTTGCCCTTCTTCTGTAAATTGTTTCCACATACTGCTTTGCGCGAAGCCGGCCCAGTATAACGGTACAGCATAGAGTACGATACCAATGGTGCCGATCCAGAAATGCGTTCCCGCCAGTTTTTTAGAGTATAGCGAAGTGTTCCACATTTTCGGCACCAGCCAGTAGATCACCCCGAAGGTGAGAAAACCGTTCCATCCAAGGGCACCAACGTGTACGTGGGCCACGATCCAATCGGTGAAGTGTGCGATGGCATTCACATTTTTCAAAGAAAGCAGCGGCCCTTCAAAAGTGGCCATACCATAACAGGTAATGGCTACCACGAGAAATTTCAGCACCGGTTCTTCACGAACCTTATCCCATGCGCCACGCAGCGTGAACAACCCGTTCAGCATACCACCCCAGGAGGGTGCGATGAGCATCACGGAGAACACCACACCCAGGGACTGTGCCCAGTCTGGCAAAGAAGTGTACAACAAATGGTGTGGGCCCGCCCATATATAAATGAAGATGAGTGCCCAGAAATGTATGATAGAAAGGCGGTAAGAATATACCGGTCTGTTGGCCGCCTTCGGCAGAAAATAATACATCAGTCCGAGGTAGGGAGTGGTCAGGAAGAAGGCCACGGCGTTGTGCCCGTACCACCACTGCACCAGGGCATCCTGCACACCTGCGTACCAGGAATAACTTTTGAAAAGCGTGAGCGGCATTTCGAAAGAGTTCACGATGTGCAGCATGGCCACCGTAACCCAGGTGGCAATGTAGAACCAGATGGCCACATACAAATGTGATTCCCTTCTTTTGATGATGGTGCCGAACATGTTGATGCCGAACAACACCCATACCAAGGTGATCGCGATATCTACCGGCCATTCCAACTCCGCATACTCTTTACCGGTAGTATAACCGAGGAGCAGTGTAATGGCGGCCACTACGATGATGAGCTGCCATCCCCAGAAATGGATGTTCGACAATTTATCGCTGAACATCCTGGCTTTACACAGGCGTTGCAGTGAATAGTAGACACCCATAAAAATACCGTTGCCCACGAACGCGAAGATGACCGCATTGGTGTGCACGGGCCTCAAACGGCCGAAAGTAGTGGGCGCGAAATCGAAACTGATGGCAGGATAATACATGGCGATGGCCGCGTACAAACCTGCCAGCATCCCGATGATGCCCCAGAACATGGTGGCGTAGGCGAACCACTTTACAATCCGGTTGTCGTAATAAAATTGCTCTGCTTGCATGGTCAGGGAGTATTTGTTTTAGGTTGATCGTCGAATAAAATCCTTACCGGAGGCGCTTCTTCATCTTCATACTGCCCCGTGCGCACGCTCCACAGGAAGGCGCCCAGGAAAAGCGCCGCTATGGAGAGTGAGATGATGAGTAAGAGGAGAATGATCTGCATGTTGTTACGGTTTGGGTGGTTTTCCGGGATAGGGATCAGGGGTTGTTTACAGTAACAAAAGTATCATCCGGATTATGACATTGAAATGACATGGCTCAAGCCGAAGTATGATCTTAGTCATGTTTCCTTCTTCCGATCCAGGAGGTGCAGCCGTAGGTGATGAGGAGGATGGAAATAGAACTCGCGGGCATGAGGATGGCCGCGATCATGGGACTGAGCAGGCCGCTTACGGCAAAGGCTATCCCCACAATATTGTACAGGATGGAAAAAGCGAAGGCCGAAAGTATGATGCGGCGGGAAGCTTTGGCCATGCGGATAAAACGCGCGGTATCACCCAGCGATTTCCCTTCCAGGATAGCATCGCTGGCCGGCGTGAAAAGGTTGGTATCGTCGGTAATGGCGATGCCTGTATCGGCGGCCCGGAGGGAGGGCGCGTCGTTCAGTCCGTCGCCGATCATCATCACGTTTTCACCCCGCGCTCTGAGTTGCTGAATAAAGTGCAGTTTGTCGTCTGGTTGCTGTTTGAAACGCATGGGTACATCGGTGCCGAGGAGTTGTTCGAGGAGTGGACGTTCAGCATCATTGTCGCCACTCAACACCGCTAGTTTCACCTGCTTTTTGAGGGAAGCGACCAGTTCCTGCACACCCTGGCGGTATTCGTTCCTGAACACAAATCTTCCCAACACTTTATTTTCGATGGAAACATATACGGATGTTTCGTTGGAACCGGGTGTTTTTCCCAGCACGAAACGTGCGGAACCCAGGCTCACGAGGTCACCTTCTACAATGCCTTCAATGCCCTGACCGGGTACATCACGGAAACCATTTACAAAACGGC
>CAMLPA010000377.1 GCA_946481605.1 uncultured Flavihumibacter sp.
AACGGTGGCCCTGCGGCTGGCGGCCTGCGCATTGCATACGGTATACGGCAAAAAGGTTCCTTTCCAGAGTCCGGTATTCGCGAGTTACAACCGGGAAGCCGGTGCTATAAGAATCCGCCTGCTCCACGCGGCAAACGGTTTAGTCGTAAAAGATGGCTGCAATACCGTGCACGGTTTTGAAATAGCTGGTGCCGGAGCGGATTTTATTCCTGCCTATGCAAAAATTGAAAACAACACCATCCTGGTGTATCATCCCGACGTGCCGTACCCTGAAGCAGTACGTTTTGCCTGGAAAGATGATGCCGGAGAAGCAAATGTATTCAATAAAGAAGGGCTTCCGCTTGCTCCTTTCCGAACAGACGAAAGACCCCTTCAAACCCAAAACAGCGTTTACAGAATAGGCCTTTAAGGTCTGTTCTTTTTCATGTTTTATTCAATCACTCTTGCTTCAAACAAAGCGCCGGCAATATTCCCGGGCTTTGCCTGGAAGCGGATGGTAACAAATGTTTTTCCAGTTGTAACAGCGGCCGGAATGGCATACACATGTTCCACGTAAGCGCCTGGCTTTTCCGCTTTCAGTGATTCTTCCGCTATTAACACGCCATCTGCCAGAATGGAGAAAGCCCTGCCCCTGCCATCGTTACCACTGTAAGTGGCTACGAATGAAAGCGGTGCATCCTTTACTTTTACGCGGAAAGAGAACCATCCGCCATTCGGTGCATCGCGGAACTTACGTTCATCGTGCGTGCCCACACCGGTATTGGAACCAGTAAGCTCATGGTCTTTTTCAGATTGCTGCTCACCAAGCCTTACCACATCAACAGTTCTCCGTTCCATTTCCTGTACCCGCAGCAGTTCTTTTTCATATTCTGCTTTTTTTCGCTTCCATGCAGCGGCTGTAAACTGCTCCCAGTATACAATGTAGCGCTGGTTGTGTAAGGTGTGGAATGGCTGAAGTTTTACCTCATGTGGCTGGCCTGCTTTATGAGTGATAAATTCCAGTTGTTGCAGGTTCAACGGCTTCACCCATTGTTCAACAGGCTTGCCCTCTGTAATTAATACCGGAACGCCCAACTGGTCGGGTTTTTCTTTTCCCAAGGCACCTGCCAGCAGTATGGGACCATAAAAAACGGACATGCGCGACGGTGCGTCGGGCATTGCTTTGGTATGCAGTTTCATGTTAAAACGGAGTTCCAGTTTATCCCCGCTTTTCCATCTTCGTTGCAGGGTGGTGTAGCTGCCGGCAGTTGTACCTATCGCCAGTTTCTTTCCATTCAACCAGACTTCCATGCCACCTTCCGACCAGGAGGGGCAACGCAGGTGAAGGGCGGCTTCAACGGGCGAGACAGCTTTTACAGACAGCTTTGTGGCAGCAGTATAGGGAAAATTATTCTCCTGCGTAAGTGTCAGGCCTTTTTCTTTCCAATTCAGCACCGAGGGGATGAAGAGGTTGAGGTAAACCCCTTTGTTGTTGTCTTTGAAGTAAATGGCCTCTGTGTACTTTGCGTGGTTTTCCAACCCTGTTCCCACGCAGCACCAGAAAGAGGTTTCAGGTGTGCTGTATACCCGTTGTTTGCCCGATTGCAGGGCAACGTAGTAGCACATCATTCCGGTTTCGGGCTCTTGAGAAGCGAGTATATGGTTGTACAGGGCATTTTCGTAGTAGTCCGCCAATTCCACGCTGGGGCTCCAGGTAAACAGGTGTTTGTCCAGTTTCAGCATATTGTAGGTATTGCATGTTTCTGAAGTATTGGTACTAAGGGCGTTCACAAATTTTCCGGGCTGGTTGAACCATTCGTAATTGCTGTTGCCTCCGTTCACATAACTGTGGTGGCCTACTACGGTGTGAAAAAAGAAATCGGCAATGGTGTGGTCGCGTTTGTTTCCTGTAAGTTCATATTGCCTCGCTGCGCCGATAATTTTAGGTATCTGCGTATTGGCATGTAGTCCACCCAACTGGTCTTTTTTCTCAGCCAGCGGGTCCATCACCTGCCTGTGGTAGAATTTTTCAGATAGTTCAAGGTATTTTTTGTTGCCGGTAATGGCATACACTTCAGCCAACGATTCGTTCATGCCACCAAATTCTGCGATCATCATGCGCTGGAACAGGGAGTCGGGCATGGCATGAAATTGTTCATACGCCCAGTTGGAAAGTTTAACCACCACAGTTTTCGCTTGTTCATTACCGGTATATTTATAGGCATCCAGCAACCCTGCCCATACTTTGTGAAGCATGTACCACGGTACCCATGCTCCATTCAGGTCGAATCCGCCGGAGCGTATTTTTCCGGCTGTAACCTGTTTCCAGAGGGTGTCTTCTCCGGGTATGCCGCCAATATAGCCCGTACCCCGTGCTTGTTGAATGGCCTGCAATTCGCTTACCACATAGTTGGATTTTTCCCTGTACCAGGCATCTCCGGTGCAGGCGTATTGCAGTGCCAGCGCCGACAAATAATGCCCCAGCATGTGCGAAGATGTGGCCTCCCATCCTTCGTAAAGGGGCGCTTTGGGCGTAAGTCCTGCATTGCTGCGCCAGCGGTGTAGGAAACGGTCGGCATTTAAGCTGCGGAGGTAACGTGCATTGGTTTCCATGGCGGCGCTGAATGGCGAACCTGGTAACAATATAACAGCTCCGGGTTCAAACGGCAGCGCTTTCATATCTATGGCGGGTTCAACTGCATACGCACCGGATGGCTGCGCCTGAGCGGAAGCTGAAAGAAGTCCGGCCAGAATATACAATGATAAAAAACGATGGTGCATAGAAAATATGTACAATAAGTTTGAATAATGTGAATTAACCCACCAAAGGGTTCAGTGTTGAATCGGCATATTCACCGGGCAATTTACCTTTCAGCCAGCGGTGGCGGTCTGTTTCCTGGGCGTCATTTTCCGGGTACAGAATACGGGCTCCATCTGCAAAATAAATGACCGTCATTATTTCCCGCATGCGGGGAGAAGAATTGCCTGGCGCTTTGTGCAGGGTATATCCATAGTGAAAGGTGGCATCGCCGGCTTTCATTTTTTCAGGCATGTAAACGGGATATTGTTGCTGCTGCACATATTGATCCAACAGGGCCTCCGATTCGTCTGAAATGGGAATGTTCTTCACCAGGCCGTCTTTGTGGGAACCTTCTGCGAAACTGAGTATACCCATTGAGGCGTCAAGGTCTACAAGCGGCATCCACATAGTAACAGTATTTATTGTATCCAATGGCCAGTAGTACTGATCCTGGTGCCACGGGGTGGCGCCCCCGCCGGGCTCTTTGTGCAATGCCTGATCGTGGTAAATGCGTACACGGTTTACGCCAAGCAATTGCGCCGCAATGTGTGCGAAACGTTTGTGCAGGGTGAAACTGCTCACAACTTCATCTCTTTCCCACAAGTTCATGACCTGAAGAAATGTTTTTCCATAGGTGTCTCTGTCTTCCAGCCTCCTGTTTTCTGTATTGAATTTCTTAACCGCACCGTTGATGGCTGGCCGGTAATGGTCTACTTCCTCTTTTGAGGCTATTCCTTCTATGTACACGGCTCCTTTTTCCCTGAAAGAATCAATAAGCCCGTCAGATACTGAAACAGCTGTTGGATGGTGTTGAATGTGCGTGTTCATTCATCTCTGTTTTGATAAAATTAACACGAACCCCTTCTTTTAACCACTTGTAAATTCACTACATTGCATGGTATTTTGTCCCTAAATATTACTTCTGACGTATAATAGTGCAAAGAAAACATGAAGCCGCATTTTGAGCAAATCAACAATACACACCAGCATTCATTTTTATGCCGGAAATTTTTATTGCATCATTTTGATACCAAATACCATTTTCACCCAGAATACGAACTGACATTGATTGAAAGCAGCAGTGGCAAAAGGTTTGTTGGAAACAGCATTGAATCCTTCGGCCCCGGCGACCTGGTGCTGATTGGCAAGCAGGTGCCGCATTGCTGGTTGAACGATGGACAACTGCCTGAAAATCATATTGCGTCTTCTATTGTGGTGCAGTTTCTGGAGCACTTTCTGGGAGAACAATTTATGGCTTCGCCTGAAATGATGCAGATCACTAGAATGCTCAGGAATGCAGAGCGTGGCATCCGGTTTCTGCCGGAGGTAGCGGCTTATGCAAGCCCCTGCATGCAGGAAATGATAGCGCTTCCTCCTTTTGAAAGATTGATGCGACTGATGCAGTTGCTGCAACAATTGGCCAACGA
>CAMLPA010000378.1 GCA_946481605.1 uncultured Flavihumibacter sp.
CACGACAGCACCCATGTGATCATCGACAACCACAAATGTGGCTACCAGGCCACCAAACACCTGATAGAGCAAGGATGCAAAAGAATTGTACTGGTAACCGCCAGCCTTCAACGCAACGTGTACGAACAAAGGCACAGCGGCTACATGGATGCGCTGCGCGACAGCGGCATTCCCTACAACAAACACCTTGTCCTCATCAAGGACCTCAGTGAACAATGCGGCATAGATGCCGCCATGGAAATCATGCGCATGGACCCGATGCCCGACGGCGCTTTCATCACGAACGACTTCACCGCAGCCGTTTGTATGCACACGCTCAAGGAACAGGGCATGAACATCCCCGGAGATATTGCCGTGGTTGGCTTCAACAACGACGCCATAGGTAAAATAGTTCACCCTAAACTCACCACGATCAATTACCCCGGAACAGATATGGGAGAAGTGGCCGCCCGTAACCTGATTGGTTACCTCGAAGGCGCGTCGGAACTGCATCAGACGAAAACAATTATTGTACGGTCGGAACTGATTGTACGGGAATCTTCGCTGCGCGCGGAACGCCCGGAAGCGATCCCCCTCACAAAGGGAGTTGTTTAAAATATTACGCTGCTATTTATCGGTCCGGAAAGGAGACGCGGGCAGGCCTTCTTTATTCATGAGCGAAGGGTTCACGGGATTATCAGCCCAGGCGTAACGAACATATTTTGGCTCTTTTATTTCAGGGCTCCACACCACTACTTCATCTCCTTCGATCCTGGCTTTGGCCCACACAAATTTTTTGTCTGCTCCCGCAATCGCAAATTCAGCAGGTGTTTCTCCATCACTCGTGGTTAACCCGCTACCAGTATGGTGGAAACTGATTTTTATTTTATCCCCTTCGATTTTTGCAGAACGGAATCTGGGACCGGAATACACCATATCTTTTCCGTAAGCGATTTTCTCTGCGGCAAGCGCCAGCCTTTCGCCCACATCTTTTTTATTATCGGGGTGAATATCGTTCCATTCGCCAAGGTCAATAGCCACGGCCATTCCAGTGTTGGGCAATTCCAGTGCCGCGGCCTGTGCTTCGCGCATCAATGCCCAGTTGCTTTCCGATGGCAGGTAATTGTACTCCATGTACCCAGGGAGTTGAACATAAAGAAACGGCAGCGCTGAGTCTTTTCTTTGTGCGCGCCAATCTTTGATAATCGTTTTCTGCCACTTCGCATACATGGCAGGCTGACCACTATCGCTCTCGCCCTGGTACCAGCAAATCCCTTTAATGGCATAAGGCACGGTTGGCGCCACCATCGCATTGTACAGCGCCGCGGGCTGGTTCTGCGCATTCACGCCGCCACCGCCAAAACCGCCCTGCATGGGCCTGAAAACCGCACCCACTTTATATTGCCAATAACCATACAATGGAATGGTATCGGTTCCTGAAAAAATACAATAAGGTTTATCGGGCACAAAACCACCTTTCCCACCGTTATTGGTTACACGCACCACAAACAAGTTCCTACCCTGCTTTAAAACACCGGCGGGCACTGCATACCTTCGCTGCGGGTATTGGTAACCGGTACTTCCTACACGGGTGCCGTTGATATAGAGTTCATCGGCATCCACAATTCTTCCCAAGAACACTTTCGCGGCTTTGCCCGCCATGGATGCGGGTACCTCAATTTCTTTCCTGTACCACACAATACCGTTGAGGTCACGCACCCCCTGGTCCTCCCAATAACCGGGAACGGCAATATTGCGCCAGCCTTTGGGTGTATAAGCGGGATCGAACCATTTCACGCTACCTGCCACTTCCGCATCCTCTGGAGCGGGAATATTGTTGCTGCTTTCAGGTATACGACGGCGTTGCCGGTTCAATGCGGCGGTATCCCTGTTGCGGGCGATCGCTTCCACAGCGGAAGGAAACTCTTTTAGTCCTTCTTCACTTATCCATGCCTGTATCGGAGTTCCGCCCACACTGGCATTGATGATGCCGACCGGTATCTGATATGCTTCATGTAATTTTTTCGCGAAGAAAAAAGCCACGGCTGAAAATGGCCGAACAGCCTCTCCCACAGCAGGCACCCAATACCCTTCCGGCAAATCTTTTTCCGGTTGGCGCATATTCGTAAGCGTGGGTATCCAGAACTGCCGGATCGAAGGATAATTCGCCGTAGCGATATCCTGAGCATAAGTCACATCGTGGATGTTCAGTTGATGCACCATATTGGATTGTCCGCTGCACAACCATACATCGCCGAAAAGAATATCTTTCAGCCGGATGGTATTCTTGCCGCGGATTTCCATATTGTATGGACCGCCGGCTTTTACGGGCGGCAATGTAACGGACCAGTTTCCGCCCTTATCCGCACGGACGCGGTATTGCTTTCCACTAAAACGAACGGTTACGTTTTCATTCGCGGTGGCCCAGCCCCAGATGTTTACGGGCTTATCGCGCTGCAGAATCATACTATCCCGCACGAGGGCAGGTAATTTCACCTGCGCATACGATACACCCTGAAGCAAACAAAGCACCGCTATATAGGAAAACAATCTTTTCATCACCTGTTATTGAATGGATACTATGCCTGACACCACATTCCCGGAACCGGTTCTTTCGCCGGGCTGACCACCACCAACGCTCACCTGTACTTTTCCGGATGGGATATAATGGGAACCATCAGCCTCTTTCACGAGAGAAAGATCATCGGCTTTCAGTTTAAAATCGAAACTGGCCGTTTCACCGGCTTTCAGAAAAACACGTTTAAAGCCTTTCAGCGCGCGGATCGGGGCTTTCCCCTTCACACCCTGGTGTGCCACATACAACTGAATCACTTCTTCCCCATCTCGACTACCTGTATTGGTGAGGGTAACGGTAACAGGCACTTCTTTTCCGGAAGCAATACTGGCTGGGAGTTTCAGATCGGCATACTTGAAGTTGGTATAACTTAATCCATATCCGAAAGGATAAAGCGCCTTCCCTTTGAAGTAGCGGTAAGTTCTGCCGTTCATGGTATAATCGCTGAAACCGGGAATATCCTTATCACTGGCATAGAAAGTAACCGGCAATCTTCCCGCAGGATTATAATCACCGAAGAGTACGTCTGCAATCGCTGTACCGGCGCTTTGTCCGCCGTACCAGGCATTTACGATAGCGGGAACATTTTTATCTTCCCAGGGAATGGCGATCGCGCTGCCCGTCATCATCACGAATACCAGGGGTTTACCTGTTGCTTTCAGGGCTTTCAGCAATTCCGTTTGCACAACCGGCAATTGAATGGTCGTTCTGTCTCCGCCATCAAAACCGGGATCATTTACGGGCATTTCCTCGCCTTCCAGTTGCGGAGAAATACCTCCGGCGAAGATGATCACATCTGCCTGTGCCAATCTTGCGGCCAATGCTTTGTGATCGGTCTTTTTGAAATTACCTGTTCGCAGCGAAACATTCGCCTGGTCATCGCCCTGCCAGTATTCGAGTGTTATTTTGTAAGATGAATCTTTTTTCGCGTCCAGCGCATAGGTGCGGGCACCCCAGCGGTTCCTCGTCCAGGCGTCAATCACTTTTTTGCCGTTCACGAAAAGCCGGTAACCATCGTCCGCATTCACTTCCAGTTGAATCTTACCCGATTGTGTTGGTTTGAAAACTGCATTGAAACGGGCGGAGAAATTGGTGGCCGTAAGCCCGTTGCCAATGATATCACCTCTTTGCCAGGTGAGGTCCAGCGTTGGTTCCATCTTGGTGAAAACAGGATTGCCTTCCAGTTCGCGCCCCGAGAAATATTCGGCCTGAAAACCGACTGTATTGTTGTGAGAGAATTGTTTTGAAAGATCGCTGAAAGCGAGCAAAGTATCATTGGTAAAATTCACCCCTTTTTCATAGATCACTTCCACGCCGGGACCCAGCTTTTCTTTTATACCATCCAGCACGGTCACGATGCGGGACGGAACACCATTGTAATTGCCCAGCACGGAGATGCGGTTATCCGCATTAGGGCCAACAACGGCTACTCTTTTGATGTTTTTATTGAGCGGAAGGGTTTGTTTGTCGTTTTTCAGCAATACCACTGATTGCTGCGCCATCTTGAGCGCATGTGCCTGGTGTGGTGCGCTTTCCAATACGGAGGAAGGTGTTTGCGCGTATTTGACCATGGAGACCGGATCGAACATGCCGAGCTTGTACCTTACCGTGAACAATCTTTTTAAAGAAACATCCAGTTGCGCCTCGG
>CAMLPA010000379.1 GCA_946481605.1 uncultured Flavihumibacter sp.
GTGCTACCAAATATATCTTTTTTACGGCAGAATTCCTACATTTGGCGTTTACATTAATGAAAGGATCATGTACGGCAATCACCGGTCGTACGTATGTTTCCAAGAATAAACCGAGAGATGTCTGTTATTGCTGCGAAAGAAATGTACCACCACATTACACTGCTTAGTTCACTCCACCTGAACCGTGAGGTAAAGGTAGAATGTTGGTATCCGGCACCTGGAAATGTGCGGGAAGAATACCGCCTCATTCTTGTAAACGATGGTCAGTTGTTACAGGATGCAGGATTTCCGTCCATACTTTCAGCATACCATTCCGGAGAAGCCAATCAGCCTGTTTTTTGTGTGGGTATTCATGCAGGCAAAGAAAGATTGATGGAGTATGGAACGATAAAAGAAAGGGATTACCTGGGCCGTGGTGCGAAGGCAGGCGCTTACGCCCGTTTTGTGATGGAGGAACTGCTGCCGTGGATACGTATGCAGTACCGTATTCCGGCTTTCCGTGAAAAAATGTTCGCCGGGTTCTCACTCGGTGGACTAAGCGCTTTGGATATCGTGTTGAACCACCCCCATGAATTCTCTTGTGCCGCTGTTTTCTCCGGCTCACTCTGGTGGCGGAACCTGGCGCTGGACCATGAACATTATGTAGATGAAAATAACCGGATCATCCACAACCAGGTGAAGTCACTTCCTTATTTCCCCTGGATGCGCTTCTTTTTCGAATGTGGAACAGAAGACGAATCGGCTGATCGTAACAACAATGGTGTGATAGACTCAATTGATGATACGCTGGACCTGGTAAAGATTTTGAAAGAGAAAGGGTATGGGGAGGAGAAGGTAAAGTATTTGGAAATTGAAGGAGGCAAGCACGATGCGAAAACCTGGGGAGAAGCGTGGCCGGTGTTTTTGGGGTGGTGATAGCGGATATCATAATTTAAAATTATCTACAAAATAAAAATGGGCGAATCACAATTGATTCGCCCATTTTATTAATGAAAATAGAATTTAGAATGTAATTCTGAATCCAAGCTGACTTGTCCACCTGGATGAATTGAAAACACCATCGCTAACGGTATAAGGCCTGTTATTGGTCGGTGGTGTAAACTTAAATCTTGGTGTGAGGTTCGAAGCACTTGCGTAACTGTCAAACTGAAGCAGTTGATAATTATCGTTGTTCGCAAAATATACGGTTCCCCACTTACGGTTGATCATGTTGGTGAAGTTAAATACATCGTAAGTTACCTGGAGTTGATAAGTTCTTCCTGCAAGTTTAAGATTAAAATCCTGCTGGAGTTTCAGATCAACTACATGTGTGAAGGGAAGTCTGGCTCCGTTTCTTTCTGCATATTGCCCCCTGCGTTTGCTTAGGTATTTGTCACCCTCAATGAAGGCGTCAAAAAGTTCCCATTGCTGTTGGGGAGTGAGGGTTCCGTTCTGAAGGAACGTGATTTCTGAAGCATTTCTGGGAACATAGATCAGGTCATTGTCTTCAGCATTGTCCAGGTCTCTTACCATGCCTCTAGACATTACATAGCTGTATGGAGAGCCGCTTTGTCCATTGTATACCAGGGAAATGGTGGTAGCAAGTCTGTTCATCGCATAGCTGAATTTCTTTGAAACGAAAGCGTTGATTCTATGACCCTGATCGAAATCACTTCTGCTTAATGTTATAAAATTCCTGCCATTAACTGTTTCCATATATCTCCATTGCGAACTGTTCTGGGAACTGGTACCTTCATTCAGAACAGTTGAACTTCCATACGAATAGTTGGCATTGAGGGCAAATCCGTTTTTGAATGATTTGTCAATGGATGCTGTGAAATTATAAGCATATCCCTTTTTGCCGTCATTGTTTGAGAGCAGGTATACGCCGGTATAAGGGTTTGATCCATTAGAGCGCATAGGAATTCTGGCAGTGAAACTTCCACTTAATGGATAAACATTTCTTTGGTCAGCACCCACACTTGTTCCGTTTGGTGTAAGTATGTTTACACTTTTGTAGTCTATTTCATTGATGTTTTTGGTGAAAATTCCTTCTACAGTAAACTTCCAGCCTTTGCCAAGATTTTTGTCAACTGCCAATGAAGTTCTGAATACTTTGTTCATTCTGAAGTCATCAGAAATAATATTCACTTCGCCGGAAGGAATGTTTACCGTTTGCCCGAAATCCGAAGCTACATATTGATCAAAAGGGTCGGGACGGAAAGCTACGTTACTCGCATTTATTCCACCAATTACTACTCCGTTATTATTATAGATTGCTCCTGGCCAAACTAAAGGAACCCTTCCTGTAAACATACCTATACCTCCCCTAATCGTGATGTCTTCCTCATTAATCTTGTAAACAAATCCGATTCTGGGGTTAATTGACAGTTTGGGGTTATTGATTTGTCCGGAGCGTCCGCCTTTCAGATCATAGTATTGAGAGATCGCCGCCAGGGCAGTATCATTAAAGAACTGATCTGTTTTGGGGGTGGTAATAAAATAAGTTTTGTCTGCCCTAACTCCAAGGTTTAAGGTGAAGTTGTCTGAAACTTTAATTTCATCGTTCACAAAAAAAGCAATACGTGCCGTGTTGAACTTGGCAGCTGCGTTTTCGGAATTGTCTCCTGTTACGTCATCTACCAGCGAATAAGAACGATTATATGTGGTTGCAGATCCTCCGTTCAGAAATGTGGCAAGATTTGGGAAATCGTATGAACCATAGTTTTGACGAATGAAAACGTTGTAGGACTTGCTGAATTCATTGTCTGTTCCTATTGATATATTGTGGCTCCCTGCATATAATTTGAATACATCGAAGAGTGCGTAGTTGTTTTGTTTCAACAAATTGCCGGTAGAAAATTCTTCAGTTCCGAAATACAGATTAGAAGAACCGTCTCTTATGCGGACGCGTGGGAATGGATTGCCCATTGCACCTCTGTCATCTTCTACATTTGTAAAAGTAAGGAGGAGCCGGTTGCTTTTACCTGCTTTCAGACGGGAGTTCAACTCAAGGGTTCCTGAATTTGAAAGCGTTGGAAAGGCATAGCCATTGTTGTAGAAATTAATGTTCTGGTTCGTACTCCTGCTGGTGTTGAGACGCTCGCCTTTGTTCATTCGATAGGAGGCACTGAGCCTATGTATCGAGTTTATATTCCAATCAACTTTAGCAACTATTCTGTCTGCTGTTACTTTTTCTGGGTTGTCCAGATAACCTCCTGGATCATAACCATAAGTGTTTTTTAAAACGTTTGTAAGGTTGGTCAGGTCTGACTCAGTTACTGAACCTTCATAGTTGTCAAAATTGAAAGGTTGCGGTCTTTCATCACGTTGAACTTCTCCATTGAGGAAGAAAAAAAGTTTGTTTTCAATAATGGGTCCACCAACACGGAAGCCATAAGTTTTATTGCTGAAATTGGAAAGCTTTACAGCCTGGCTTTTGTCAATTCCAGGTGTTTTTCCGGACAGGTTCTGGTTCCTGAAAAAGTAATATACGGAGCCTTCGTATTTATTTGTGCCGCTTCTGGTAATAGCGTTAATACCACCTCCCGTAAAATTACCAAGTGAAGCGTCATAGGGAGAAAGTACTACCTGAAACTGGTCAATCGCATCAATAGAGATAGGCGCGATACCTGCCTGTCCGCCATTTGTGCCAGACGCAGCAAGTCCGAAAACATCATTGTTTACGGCACCATCTATATAAAAGCTATTAAACCTGTTGTTTTGTCCGGCAATAGATATACCTCCGTCACTTGTAACTTTCGTTTGTGGAACATATCTGAGATAGTCAGCAATATTCCTCCCTACTGTGGGAAGATTAGCCATTTTATCTTTTCCTATATTAGTTTCTGTTCCTCCTTTGGCCCCCTGAGGGTTTCTTCTGCTGCTTGAAACTACAACCTCGCTCAATTGAGCGCTTTCGTTTGAAAGTGTGGCATCCTGCCTGGAGGTTTCACCAAGCGACAACTGGATGTCATTCTTAACAAGCTTTTCATAGCCCACGTAAGAAATTTCAATTGTATAAGGGCCACCCGGGTTAATGTTGGCCAGGTCATAGCGTCCACCTGTCCTTGTAGTTGTGGTGTAAACTGAACCGGTAGGAACGTGGGTGGCCTTTACCGTAGCGCCAACCAGCGCCTCACCATTTTGGGATTTTACGGAACCACTCATACTACTGGTGGTCACCTGCGCGAACATAGCCGCCGGTAGTACCAACAGGGCAA
>CAMLPA010000380.1 GCA_946481605.1 uncultured Flavihumibacter sp.
GCCGCGGGTGATGATATTGATCCGGAAACGTATAGTCTGAACAGCGGAACCCGTTCCCTGCCTTCACCCAAATCGTTCCTGGTAGGGGTGCAGATTGGTTTTTAACTTTCAAAAGAAGTAACAATGAAAAGAAACATAATATACCTCTTTTTGCTGGTGACGCTTTTCAGCTCCTGCAAAAAATACCTTGACCTGGTGCCGAAAGGAAAGATTGTGCTGGAAGATGCAGAAGATTTCCACAAACTCGTATCGTTCCCCAACAGGGGTTATGCCACCAACCAGTTCATGTACCTGGTAGATGATTACTGGATGCGGGAATCTTACGTGATCGGTCAAACGAAAACGACGGATATCTTCAATTTTACCTACGATTCATCCGTGAGCAGGGTAGTGCGGTTTACGACCTCTTCTCTCTACAACCGGGTGTATGTGTACATCAACCAGTGGAACATGATCATTGACGGGGTAGACGACAGCAAAGGTCCCGATTCACTGAAAACACTCGCTAAGGCGGAAGCCCGCATATTCAGGGCATTCGATCATTTCCTGCTGGTGAATACCTTCGCGAAGCATTACAACGCGGCCACGGCTGAAACCGATGGCGGTATCTGCATCATGGACAAATACGACCTGGAAGCGAAGCCGGTGAAAGCCTCCATTGCAGAAGTGTACCGCTTTATAGAAAAGGATTTAGATGAGTCCATCCCTCACGTCCAGGCTACGCCTGCCGATCCTTATCATCCTTCTATCGCTTTCGCTTATGCGCTGAAAGCGAAGGTGCACCTGTTCAAGAAAGAATTCGAAAAAGCCGAAGCGGCAGCACTCAAATCGCTGGAGTACAATAACGTTATTTTCGACCTGGTGGATTATGCCGCCAAAGGTGGACCTACTGCTATAAAAATGCCAGCGGGTACCAACCCGGAAATCCTGAGCATCATGTTCATGACGGGTTACACTGAGATGAATATCGCATACAGCCAGAATTTCAGTCCGGAACTCCGGAACCTTTTCGGTGCCACCGATGCACGGTTCAAACTTTTTTACAACACCACCAACGCTTCTTTTCTCGACATTGGTGCAGGTACAACATACTGGTCTGCAAGACATACCGATTATTTCTACCCTTCCGTGGGGATGCGCACACCAGAAGTGTACCTGATGCTGGCGGAATGTTATGCCAGGAGAGGGGCGCTCGACAAAGCCATGGAAACACTGAACCTGTTGCGTTCCAAGAGAATCACCAGCGCTGCTGACGCGGTATTGCCCACACCTGCTACGGAAGTGGAAACAGTAAAACTCATCATCAACGAACGCAGGAGGGAAATGGTGCACGGCTTTAACCGCTTCTGGGACCTGAGAAGGTTCAATACAGAACCGGCTTACGCCAAAACGCTGGAACGTAAGTTCCCGATTGTGAGCACTGCGGTGCCGCAGCAAACCTATACCTTACCGCCGGGTTCTCAACTGTACACCCTGCCTTTCGCGCAGGATGTGTTGAAGCAAAACCCGGGACTCACCATCAATACCAACGACGAGCTGCCCTGGTAAAATAACCATCCCTTGTATTATAGCGGTGCCGGGTGGCGCCTGGCACCGCTTTACCTTAAAATATCTGTTAGTTATGTTGCAACGTTTTGCATTTGTATGTTTTGTGTGTGTCGCGTTTTGTTTGCCGGTATATGCCCAGGCTCCCGTGGTGGGGGCCGGGGGCGATACCACCGCTAAACCCGTGGTGGCCAAACTGCGCCCTTACGATAAGGTCATCACCGCCTCGGCGGTTTCGAAGTATGGCCTGTTCGGGGTGCATGAAGTGGATGGCAGGTGGTTTTTCGAGATACCGGACTCATTGATGGGACGTGATATGCTGGCCGTAACCCGTTACACCGCCACGCCACAAGGTGGAAAAGTGTATGGGGGAGAGGAAGTGAACAGGCAAAGCATCTTTTTCGAAAAAACTAAACACAACAAAATACTGCTCCGCGTGCGGGTGTACACCCAGGATGTGAAGGATTCGGCACAGGCCATCGCAGCCGCCGTGCGCAACAGCGACGTGATGCCCATCGTATTCGCATTCGACGTAAAAGCGGAAAACAAAGCAGGGAACGCCAGCGTGATAGATGTAACGGATTTCTTCCGGAAAGAAAGCCAGGTGGTTGCTTTCCCCAATGAACTGAAAACCGAAAAGAAGCTGAACAGCTTCGCGGACGATAAATCTTTCCTCGACAACATCAAAGTGTTCCCCATCAACGTGGAGGTGCATACCACGAAAACTTATGCTGCTGCAAATGGTGTGTTTCCCGCAGCAGGAACGGGCTTCGTTACCCTCCAACTGAATACTTCTATCGTGCTGTTGCCGAAAGTGCCGATGCGCAAAAGGTTCTTCGATGAAAGAGTAGGCTTCTTCGCCGAAAGTTTTACCCTGTTCGATGATGAAGCGCAAAGTGTGGAGAAATCTTATTTTATTCAGCGCTACAGGCTGGAACCGAAAGAGGAAGACATGGCGCAATACAGAAAGGGAATGCTGGTAGAACCGAAGAAAAAGATCACTTACTACATTGATCCCGCTACGCCCCGCAAATGGGTGCCCTACCTGATTGCAGGGGTGAACGACTGGAACGCTGCTTTTGAACAGGCCGGTTTCCGCAATGCCATTGAAGCGAAGGAATGGCCCGCAGGCGATAGCACCATGAGCCTTGAAGACGCGCGCTTCTCCGTGATACGTTATTATGCTTCAGATATTCCCAATGCTTATGGTCCGCGCATTACCGACCCGAGAAGCGGAGAGATCATCGAAAGCCATGTGGGCTGGTACCACAACATCATGCAATTGTTGCAGGGTTGGTACATGGTGCAGGTGGCCGCCGTGGATCCACGTGCCAGGAAAATGGTGCTGGACGATGAATTGATGGGAGAGCTCATTCGTTTTGTGTCTTCGCATGAAATTGGTCATACCATCGGGTTGCGGCACAATATGGGCGCCAGCAGCGCCACGCCGGTGGAAAAACTCCGCGATAAGGCCTGGGTGGAAAAGAACGGGCACACCGTGTCCATCATGGACTACGCGCGTTTCAACTATGTGGCGCAGCCTGAAGACAGCATCGGAACAAAAGGGATATACCCCCGGATCGGCAGCTACGACAAATGGGCCATCGAATGGGGCTACCGCTATTTCCCCGGTACGGAAGACGCATTTGCAGAGAAAAAGATATTGCAGAAAATGATCGTGGATACACTGGCTGCTCACCCCGAATTATGGTTCGGCGGAGAAGGTAAAACGATTGATCCGCGCAGCCAGACCGAAGACCTGGGCGATGATCCGGTAAAGGCCAGCACCTACGGCATCCTGAACCTGAAGCGCATCGTGCCACACCTGATGGAATGGACCGCTGAAGAAGGAGATATGTACAACCACCTGCAGAAGATGTATGTAAATGTGGGCAGACAGTTTTCCCGCTACCTCTACCACGTGAACAAAAACCTCAACGGAGTGTACATCACGCAAAAAAGCACAGAACAACCCGGAGCCGTGTACGTGCAGGTGCCTGCTGATCGGTTGCGCGCCAGCATCGCGTTCTTCGGGGAACAGGTGCTTACACCGCCTTTATGGTATTACGACAGCGCCATCCTCAGTAAGTTGAACATCGACCCCGCGAAGGAAATATATACCCTTCAAAACCAGTTCCTCAATATCCTGCTGAACCAGAACATGATGGCGAACCTGCTCGATAAGTCAGCCGTTACAACTGATGTGTATCCGCTGGATGAATACCTTAACGACCTGAAAAAATATTGCTGGAAACCGTTTTCGGGCAACACCTTCGAAACTATGTTACAGCGTGCGCTGGAACGTTCTTATGTGGAGCGGCTCTCGCAGATCGCTATCGGCAAAAAAGTACAGGAACTCGGGACCAGCACACAGGCCGACAGAAGTGACGTGCGCCTGTATGTACGCAAGCACCTTGCTGCTTTACAAAAAGAACTGAAGAGAATGAAAACAAAAGGCGAAATCAACGAACTGCACCGCAAAGAAATGATCAGGTTGATCGCATCGGTGCTTTCGTTCCGCCATTCCTGATACCTAACAATATAGAATATGCGAAAAATTATAGGAATACTTTTGTTGTTGCTGGGCATGCAGTCGTCCTTAACTGCACAACACGTATTCAAACTTGTATTCACGGTTTACCAGTCGCCA
>CAMLPA010000381.1 GCA_946481605.1 uncultured Flavihumibacter sp.
GTTGTGGCCGATGCCGACGGCAATTTCAAAATCCGCAAACCCGAACAACTTCCGGTTACCCTGCGGATCAGCTCCGTTGGCTTTACGCAGCAGGATGTGGTAGTTACTACGGAAACGGCCCTTGCCACGATAGCCATCGTACTGATAGCTGATGAACAATTAAAGGAAGTGGTGATTTCATCGCGCCGCAGGCTGGAAACAGCACAATCTGTGCCCATCCCGATTACAGTAGTAGGTGGCGGACAAGTTGCGGATGCAGGTGCTTTTAACGTGAACAGGTTAAAAGAACTGGTGCCCACCGTACAACTCTATTCTTCCAACCCAAGAAATACCACACTGAATGTGCGCGGACTCGGCTCCACTTTCGGGCTCACCAACGACGGCATTGATCCCGGCGTAGGGTTCTATGTAGACGGGGTTTATTATGCACGTCCTGCAGCCACCACACTCGATTTTATTGATATTGAACAAATAGAAGTACTGCGCGGCCCACAGGGAACATTGTTTGGAAAGAACACCACCGCAGGCGCTTTCAACATTACCACCAGCGCCCCCACTTTTAAACCGGGCGCTAAGTTCGAAGTGAGTTACGGCAACTACGGCTACATACAGGCCAAAGCATCCGTTACGGGTGGTATCACGAAAAAACTGGCCGGCAGGCTTTCCTTCTCCGGCACCCAAAGAGATGGCTTAATCGAAAACATCGCCACCCAGAAAAAGGTGAACGACCTCAACAACCTTGGTGTGCGCGGCCAGTTGCTGTACGTTCCCAACGACCGCATCAAAATCACGCTGGCAGGAGACGCCACCCGGCAACGTCCTGATGGCTACGCCCAGGTAGTGGCCGGTGTAGTACAAACACAACGTGCGGCATACCGTCAGTTCAACAACATCATCGCCGATCTCAACTACCAGTTGCCTTCCCTGAATCCCTTCGACAGAATCATCGACCACAATACTACCTGGCGCTCCGGCAACGACCTCGGTGGTGTATCACTCAATATTGACGCTAAAATAGGCAGGGGTACACTCACCTCCACCACAGCATGGCGCTACTGGAACTGGGATCCATCCAACGACCGGGATTTCACCGGACTGGCCGTACTATCCCTTTCACAGGCCACCTCAAAACACAAACAATGGACACAGGAAATCCGCTATGCTGGTGATCTCTCCCCCAAACTCAGTGGTGTGATCGGCGCATTCATCATCGGACAGGACCTCAAAACCGATCCTTACCACATTGAAGAATCCGGCGACGCACAATGGCGCTTCTCCCAAAGCTCTACCAGCAATCTATGGAAAACACCAGGCCTGTTTGAAGGTTACGGCATCAGAACCAATTCCCGTTTGAAAAGTTTCGGCGCCGCCGTATTCGGTCAGCTAGACTGGGCCATCACCGAAAGACTGCATATACTCCCAGGACTGCGTTTCAACTACGACCAGAAAGAAGTGGATTACGACCGCCAGACCTATGGCGGACTGCAAACATCCGACCCCGCACTGATTGCCTTAAAGAACGCGGTATACACCAACCAGGCCTTTAAAGCCGATGTGGACGAGAGCAATCTTTCCGGACAACTTACCGTATCGTTTAAAGCCGCAGAAAAAGTGAATACATTCGCCACCTTCAGCACCAGCTACAAACCCATTGGCGTAAACCTGGGCGGCCTCCCTACTTCCGGCGGTGAAGTAATGATAGAACTCGCCAGGATCAAACCTGAATACGTAACACACTATGAAGTGGGCGTTAAATCACAACCCGCACGCGGTACCACAGTGAACATCGTATTCCACCATACTGATATCAAAGATTACCAAACGCAGGTGCAAACCGCTGAAGTAGGTGTAAACAGGGGCTATCTCGCCAACGCCGAAAAAGTACGCGTGCTGGGTGTTGAACTGGATGCCAATACGCGTTTAGGCAAGCATGTTAGTCTGAACGGCGCCCTTGCCTATACCGATGGAAAATACGTTTCATTTAAAAACGCACCAGTCCCCCTGGAAGAAACAGGCGCCCCCTCCGCTTTCAAAGATATTTCTGGTGGCGAACTGCCCGGCATCTCCAAATGGGCCGGCTCACTGGGCGGAGAACTTACTTCCAACCAGGCGAAGTTCCTGGAGCAGGATGGTAAATATTTCTTCGCAGTGGAAACCTACCACCGCTCCTCCTTCTCTTCCAGCCCCTCTCCTTCCCGCTTCCTCAACATCGACGGATACTCCCTCGTGAACGCAAGGCTGGGCTTCCGCGCACTGGAAGGCTTCTCCGCTTTCCTCTGGGCACGCAACCTGTTTGACAAAGACTACTTCGAACAACTGTTGCCCGCCGCAGGAAACGCGGGACACTACGCAGGTGTGTTGGGTGATCCAAGAACATTCGGCATCACGCTCAGATATACTTTCTAAGGTGGTGGTTACCTTAGAAAAACAAAGCCCGGACATTGGTTCCGGGCTTTTCTGTTTTGCTTTGCGCCTTCGCGCCTTTGCGAGAGGTTTATTTTCAACAATGATTATTTTTTTCTCGCCAAGGCGCAAAGAACGCAAAGACTTGTTGTAGGGCAAGATGCTAAAAAATAATACTGCAATAAAAGAAGCAAGGCTTTTCGTCCTTGCTCCTGCGAGGTACGAAGCAGTGCGTTGCGAAGTGCACAGCACAAAGCAATTGCGTGGAAAATGATTGATTTTAATGATTATCCTATTCGGCTAAGATGAACATTGCCCCTCTCCCCTGGGAGAGGGGGCGGGGTGAGGCTACTTAAGCTCAAAACCGTTTTCTGAAACATACAAATTAAATGCTTTCACCCTTCCTTTTGAAACACCTGTCCGGGGCAAATACTTCATTCCTTTTACCTTCCTGGAAGTACCCAGATCAATGATCACCTGGTGGGGCAACTGCTTTTCATTTTTGCTCCAGGCGGTATGCCAGTAGGTGGTGGGCTGGTTGTCTGCAAGCAGGTTGGCCAGGCCGTTTTCCTGGGAAAGTTCTTCGCTGTCTGCAAAAACGATATTGTATTCTTCGCGGGGAATTTCTTTACCCTCCGCGTCAATGAACCGGAGTTCGGCGATGGTGCTATAATTCACGTTGCCATAAGAAGCATTGGCTTCCAGACAAATGAAACGACCGGAGAACGTGTTGTTGAACGCAACTCCCTGCCAGCCGTCTTTGTCTTCGAGTGTGCCGGAATATTTTTTATCAGCAGCACGCAATACGGGGAGCATGCCATTTTTTCCGTGAAGGAGAGAAGAATCCACTTTTGTGTCCCAGATTTGTCCGGTGATGCCTGTTATTTTCGGTTCCGCGATGGATTCACTTTCCAGGATCATGATTTCATTTTCTCCTTTTTTCAACCAGCACCCGGGAATGAACAAAGTTTGTTGCGGACCGATGAACCAGTAGCGACCGATATGCCTTCCGTTCACCCACAACAAGCCCTTACCAAGTTTCCGGGTATCGAAATAGGTATCTCCCGTCTCATTCAGCGTGATCTTCGCACGGTAAAGGTGCGGGTATCCCTCCCTGTAGGCAGAAGGTTTAAAAGCGGCCACATTGTTGAGTGGGAGTTTGTAATGTTGCCAGCCGCTCAGCTCTTTGCCATTGAACCAAACACCTTCGGTGATGCCTTTTCTTTCTGAGTCGATGGCGTTCCCGAAGTTCACACGCGCCTGGTGTTCCACCAGTATTTCAATGCGGTGCTTTGTGTTCTCTTTAATATCCAATGCTAAGGTGGATTGGTTCAGTCTTCTGTCAAGTACCCCAATCTTTTTTCCATCCACATACACTGTAGCGCGGTCCATTACTCTTTTAATGAGCAGGTTGCCTTGCAAGGGACCGGAAGTCTCGTGTGCATACAAAATATAACCGGAGTTCTGGTCCAGCATTTCCATAGGTTGAGGCTTCTCGGAAACGATGGGTTTTGGCAGGTTATCCTTTAATGAGGCTACGGGTTTGAAAGCGAACTCAGGAATCGTAATCTTTTTGAGTGGTGCGGGAAGTGCCGGCAGTTGCAGCGAAGGGTACTTGTCTTTGATGACTTTCTGGAAAGCGAAGAATTTTTCGTTGGGTACGCCATCTTCACTCAGGGGCGCGTCGTAATCGTAGCTGGTGGTGTAAGGGGTGAAATAAGTATTACTGCCGTTTGCTCCGGGGAAGAACCCGTTGCTGGTGCCGCCATGGAACATGTACAGGTTCA
>CAMLPA010000382.1 GCA_946481605.1 uncultured Flavihumibacter sp.
AAAAGAAAATGTACTACCCTGTATCATCGTCATATCCTCGTTATATCCTGCCCCAGTTCTCCCCGCTTTTGATGCGGTACAACGTCATTTCACTCACGCCATATTTTTCAGCGAGCTGCTTGATGGTGAGTTTACGTTTGGGATCGTTGAGCGATTTTTTAATGGTTTTAACCTGTGTGGCGTTGAGTTTAAGTCCTTTGGTGCGCGTAGCCTGAATTTGTTTGTAGGCGATTTTCTGCGGACTTTTCTGCTGGTGCGCGATCATTTCCTCCAGTGTGGCCCATTTCAGGTTTTTAAGTGTGTTATCCGTTTTGTTGTGATTCAGGTGGATCACATACTTGTATTTAGGAGAAGGTTTTTTGAGAAAGAGTTTGGCTATTTCACGGTGGATGTAAAGTGTGCCGTTGCTATCGGGCCGGTGAAGGTTAAGGGTTCTGTAGCCTGTAGTGAGGGAGCCGTTCAGCAGCTTTCCGTCTTCGTTTACTTCTTCGGAATAACTGGCAACACGGCCGCTCGATGACAGTGCATATTTTTTCCTGAGCTGTTTCCAGCCGGGGAATGGCAAGTGTTTCCACACTTCGCCGGGCAGCTTCTTTACCATAACATGTTGATTTATTTTAAAGTTACAAAAGCAATCCCGAACTTCTCAAAATATTATCGGTGATATTTAAGCGAAGAGCTGAAGAAATTCTTCTTCGGTGATGACCCTTACGCTGGGGATTTTCTTTGCTTTTTCCAATTTGGAGCCCGCTTCTTCTCCTGCCACCAGGTAATTGAGTTTGCTGCTAACCCCGCTCAGCAACTTTCCGCCGTTCTTTTCCACCATTTCCTCGGCTTCGCTGCGCTTAAAGCGGGTAAGGGTGCCGGTGAAAAGGAAGGTCTGGCCGCTCAGACTTCCGCCCGCAACCTGTCCTTTCTGGGTGTTCTTCAGGTTCAGTCCGGCTTTTTCGAGCTGTTCAAGGAGGTGAAGGTTATCACTATTGGAGAAAAACTGGTGGATACTTCCGGCCACTTTGGTGCCCACATCTTCCAGTTCACGGAGTTTTTCTTCGGAATAATTCCTGAAATCGAGCAGGTGCTCTACGGCGCGGGCCAGCACTTTCGCGGTGGTTTCACCCACATAGCGGATGCCGAGTGCGAAAATGATCCGGTGCAGGGGTTGCTGCTTCGATTTTTCAATGGCCTCCCGAAGGTTCGTGATGGATTTCGGTCCGAAACCTTCGAGTTGCCCGATGGCCTCGAAGTTGAGCGCGTAAATACCGGGAATATCGTGGAGCAGTTTCAGGTCGTAGAACTTACGGATGTTCGATTCACCTAAACTCCTGATGTCCATGGCATCTTTACTCACGAAATGAATCATTCTTTCCACCACCTGCGCTTCGCAGTTGAGGTTGATGCAGCGCCATACGGCTTCGTCTTCGGGCTTAAACAGGGCATCGCCGCAAACAGGGCAATTCGTTGGGAAGATAATTGGTTCTTCCTTGCCAGTCCTCAGTTCCGCCAATGGCTTCACGATATAAGGAATAACATCTCCGGCCCTTTCCACCAATACGGTATCACCGATATGCAGGTCTTTCTCGCGCACCACATCTTCGTTGAAGAGAGAGATAGAGCCCACAGTAACGCCTCCGATAGGAACGGGGTCGATCTTGGCAACGGGCGTAATACTGCCCGTACGACCCACCTGGAATTCCACCCTACGGAGGATACTGGTGCCCTGGCGTGCGCGGAATTTGTAGGCCATGGCCCAACGGGGGTGGTGGGTAGTCATACCCATCTTATCCTGGAGGTCGTTTCGGTTTACTTTGATAACCATACCGTCTATCTCGTAAGGCAGTTCATCGCGTCCGGCTTCAAAGCCCGCGCAATATTCGATCACCCCATCAATGCCCTGGAATACTTTCATTTGTTTCACTGGACTCCTGAAACCCATGTTCCACAACAGTTCCAGCGATGCGCTATGACTTTGCAGCGCTGCCGGCATTTCACCAGTCAGCGTAACGTCGCTCACATGGTAAAGAAAGGCTTCGAGGTTGCGCCTGCCCACTTCTTTAGGGTCCTTGATGCGGAGGGAGCCCGAAGCCGCATTACGCGGATTGGCAAGCGGGGCAAGGTTCTGGGCCACCAACTGTGCGTTGTAAGCGGCGAAATTATTTTTGTTGATCAGTACTTCTCCCCTGATTTCAATTTGTTGTATACCCAATTTGGAGAAAGGCGCTGAAAGCGGCACCGAGCGGATTTGCTTCACATTGGTGGTGATTTCTTCGCCTTCCACCCCATCGCCGCGTGTGGCGGCCCTTACAAGCAGGTCATTCTCATAAATAAGGGAGATGCTGGCGCCATCGAATTTCGGTTCCACACAATATTCCACGGTATCAAGGCCTGTCAGTTCCCTGGCTTTACGGTCCCAGTCACGTAGGTCTTCAGCATTATAGGAATTCTCCAGCGAAAGCATCGGCACCAGGTGTTGCACGGTGGTGAACACACTGGTAAGTCCTTTGGCAACGCGCTGTGTTGGCGAATCGGAAGTAATCAGTTCCGGGTGCGCTTCTTCAGTTTTTTCAAGCAGTTTGTAAAGCACATCGTATTCGCCGTCGGAAATAAGCGGATTGTCTTCCACATAGTACCTGTGCTCATGGAATTTAAGGATATCACGAAGTTGGGTGATCTGTTGTATATCAAAGGAGGAAGGCGCTCTGAGCCATTCAAGTGTCTGTTCCTGGTAAGACCTGATAATATCGCTGGTAAACATGGGATCGAGTTAGATCGCAAATATAGGGATTGACCCGGTGCCACCGCTATAGCGGTGCCACCGGGTAGGGTGAAAACACGCCGCGTTTCGGCGTGTTTTTCTTTTGGTGCGATCCGTTTTTGAACGGGTGCGGAAGGAAGATGGTAAGATGTTGGTTTTGGTGGGTTTTGGGCAAATCGGTGCCACCGACGTTGTTTTCCCCTGGGTGCCGCAGTGATAAAACCTTTAGAACATCGTTTTTTAAACCTGTCTTACACGGTGAAAATACATCTAATGTAGAGGCGCAGCACGAGCATAAAAGCATAAACTGTTGCCCAAAAGAAAGCCCCGTCTCCCGTATTACCGGAAAAAGGGGCGGCAGGTTTTATAATCACGAAGTGTTCCAGCAGGGTAAAAAATATTATTGTGTATTTTTTACACAACTAAGGTAAAAACTTTTTACCTTCATTCTGCGAAAAAGGGAAGATTTTTTTCTGAAATGAAAACGATGCCTGCCCTTAACGCATAAAACCTGTATAATGAACCGATTGCTTGTTCACCTCCTGGTGGCCACTGTTTTCATGTGCCAGCATGCCAGCGCGCAACTGCTTACATGGTCGCCCGCATTTCCCACCGCGGAAGATACCCTCCTTATTACTTTCGATGCTTCTAAAGGGAATAAAGGACTCAACAATTATTCCGGTGATGTTTACATTCATACGGGTGTTATCACTTCTGCCAGCACCGGGCGTACCGATTGGAAACATGTGGTGTCGGAATGGAACACCAATAATGCTGCTTTTAAACTTACGCCCATCGGGAACAATAAATACCAGATCAGGCTGGATACTTTGCGCAAGTATTACGGCATCTCGGCCGGAGAGCAGCTATTGCGGCTGGCAATGGTGTTCAGAAGTTACAACCCCGGAGGAAGCGTGCTGGAAGGGAAGGTATCTGATCTGTCCGCTGATCAGGGCAATATGTATATTCCGGTATATCCAAACAATGATTTGAAGGTGGGGCTTTTTCAGCCAGAGTCGGAGCCGCGTTACAACCGTTATGTGCTGCCGCTTTTGAAAACGGTGGGAGGAACGGTAAATGTGGCGGCATCTTCCAACGTGCAAAGTACTATACGCCTGCTTTTCAACGGAACAGAACTGGCTGTTTCTTCCAATGTAAATACCTTGAATGGGGTGGCAAATATTGTAGCTCCAGGCAACCAGCGCATCATCGCGGAAGCGATAGCAGGTCCGAACACTGTTCGCGATACCATTGATTTTTTTGTGGAAGGCAACGTGGAAACAGCCCCCCTTCCCGCAGGCGTAAAAGATGGTGTTAATTACCTGAACGGGAACACTTCCGTTACATTGGTACTTTATGCACCCGGTAAAAACACGGTGCGTGTATTGGGTGATTTCAACAACTGGACTGAATCGCAGGAATATGCCATGAA
>CAMLPA010000383.1 GCA_946481605.1 uncultured Flavihumibacter sp.
AACGACCATACCAGGCCGGTCAGCGCAATAAAAACTGCGATCCAGGTCATGTAAAACCCCAGCACATTGTGAAGGTCGTAGTTCAATCTTTTAAAACTGGCGCCCCACTTTATCGTGAAGCGTTGTTTGTATCCTTTTTTGCTGGCCGGTTTCCATAAAATAAGTCCGGTCACCATCAGCACCACGAAAATGAGTGTGGCGTAACGGATCAGCGTGGTACCCACCTCTCCCAACGCAAGCGACACGTGGATGAAGGTCATGACGGTGAAGAAAGAACTTTCATAATCGTATTCACCCGCCACCTGCGCGTTGTAAGGATCCTGTAAAAGTGAATGGTATTTGCGCGATGTATCCCGCACCCACAATACACTTACGTTATTATCGTCCGGGTAAACGGTATAATACATATTAAGCAGCGACAGCTTGCTGAAAGCGGAATCGGCCACCCGGAACACTTGCGAAGGAAGTGCCGGTTCACTGTTCCGTTTCTTCACTTTCTGGTAAATACCTGTGCCCAGCGCGGTATTGATTTCCTTTTCGAATACGATGGCGCAGCCGGTGATGGCCACGATAAAAACAATAAGCCCGGACGTTAGTCCGAGCCATAAATGTATGTTTCTCACCCATTTTTTCCACATACGCTAGAGGTTGTAGCCAATCCTGAAAAGTATGTTACGGGGTGCGCCGGTGTAATACCTTTCGCGTTCGCGGTTGGCGCCGGTATAATATCTTTTATCGGTAATGTTGTTGAGGTTCATGCTCAGCAACACACGGTCGATGCGGTATTGTAAAGAAGCATCCAGCACGGTGTAGCCCGGTGTGTAAATATTGGGGAACTGAAGCATGGGTGTTTTGGAGGAGAATCCCGCGCCGAAACCAATACCGAATCCATTGAGGAAACTATTGTCTTTCACTTCATACTTCGCCCAGATGTTTCCCTGGTGCAGGGGTGCCATTCCAAGTTTCTCGCCCACTTTAGCCGGGTTCAGATCTTCGGTAATCTTCGCGTCGTTGTAGTTATAGGCCCCGTTCACAGAGAAGGACGGGCTGATAGCGCCGTTGAATTCCACTTCAAAACCTTTGGAAGACACTTCTCCCAACTGGCGCCAGATCCTGTCGTTGGCATCCACCACACCCGGGTTGGTGAGTTGGGTCACATTCGTTTTTTTGATCTGGTATACGGCTGCCGTGAGCAACAATTTCTTACCAAAAAGTTCCTGCTTCGCGCCGAATTCAAACTGGTGGCTGTATTCAGGTTTCAGGCTTCCGCCGCCTTCCACCGTTCCGAATATAAGTGATCCGGAGGCTACGGGCTGAAAACCGGTTACATAAGAACCATACACATAAGTATTGGTAGGAAGCATGTAAGTAACGCCCACTTTGGGCAGCCAGGCATTCTGCGCCACTTCATTTTCCTGCGGCGTCTGGTAAGCGAGGCGGAAAGTGTACCGTTCATGACGAAGTCCGAGCAACACCTTCAGCCTTTCGGTAATGCCTACCTGGTCCTGGAAGTAGATGCCGTTGGCGAAATCACGTGTTTTGTTGGCGCGATCGTAAGTAGTGGCCGCGAGGGCATAGGTGGTGCCGTCCAGGTTGGAACTTTTTGCGGGATCGTACACATTTACGGACCCGATGGGTGCAGTATTGTAGCGGTAAGTGCCCCAGTTGAACAGGGAAACATTGTAATCGTAACCGATCAAGGATTTGTGCTGAATGCCGCCGGTATTAAAATTGGCCGTTACATAACCGGTGATGTTGTCCGCATCCATTTTCGCGTTCCATTCACCATAATACACACTCAGACTACTATCACCGTTAGACCAGGCCCCGTCGCCGAGATAAAGTTCAGTGGCGTGGCGCTTATCGTCCCAGCTCAGGAAATCCTTTAAATAAGACACGTTAAAATCGATGTTGTTTGTGATCTTCTGACTGAGGGAAAGATTGAGAGAAGTGGTGGTGGTTTTGTTGCCGTCTCCCACCTGGAGTACCGTAAAATCGATGGGTGTTTCGTCGATCGTTTTTCCTTTGAAGGGGAAGATGCCATCGTTCTCCATCGTAAGCAGGCGGGTATGATTGATGTCTACGTTAATGCGCGTGCCTTCCTTGGGCAGGAAAGAGAAAGAGGGGGCCACGGTAAAAGCATTGTCTTTCATGTTGTTCTGCCAGGTATCGCTCATTTGTCCGAACACATTCAGGCGGTACAGAATTTTTCCGTCTTCGGTCATTTTACCCGTGAAATCCATATCGCCACGAAGCGTATTGAAACTGCCAGCGCTGAACGATAAAGTTTGCTTTTTCTCCGCGAGCGGCTTTTTGGTTACAAGGTTCAGCACCCCACCCGGACTCATATTTCCGAACATGGAAGAGGACGGGCCCTTCACCACCTCATAACTTTCCACCACCGGAGATATGGCGGAGAAGCGGTAGTTGTCACTCAAAGTTCTCAATCCGTTGATGAGCCTTGTATTACTTTGAAAGCCGCGGATAATGATTGCTCTCCCGTTGTTGGACACCCGCACATTCGCGTTGCGCGCGATGTCATCGAAGCGAACGGCCTGCCGGTCGCGGATGAGTTGTTGCGTAATGGTGGACACCGTTCCGGGGATCTCGGTAACAGGAATGGCCACCTTCGTTGCCGCAAAAGAATAATTCGCTTTGTACCCGTCGTTACGGCGACCGGTTACTTCCACCGTTTGCAGTTGACCGTTAGCAGGCAACAGTGCAATGGTGAGGTATTCAGCCGCATCGGCTTTCAGGTTTACCGTGCGTTCCGTTGTTTCAAAACCGACTGCGGAAACAACAATTTTGTATTTACCGGCGGGCAGGTTTGGAATAGAAAATTCGCCGGTTTCAGCAGCAGCATATTGCTGATCATTTACATTTATAGTTGCACCTGGCACAGGGTTTCCGGCATCGTTTTGCACCTTTCCTTCAATGCGTCCCGCAGATTGGGCGAAGGAAGCAAGGGAAACCGAACACAATAAGATTAAATTAAAAAGGCTTTTAAGGGCATACCATTTCATACGTGGGCTATTTTGGCATGCAAAAGAAGCCCATCGGCAAAATTTTTGTTTGCGGAATACGGAAATAATGTTGCGAGATGCGGAAAAACCGTTCACGCATGGCAGCCTCAATTGAGGGCCACTTATAGAAAAGACACCAACTGTTATACTTATACGCAGTTACAATTTCAACGTTCCTTCAATAGAATCGTCCAGCGTTTTGCCGATCATGGCGCCGATCATTTGTTTGGCGAACGCCACCATCTGGTTGTGTTTGGTATCCCAGTAGTAGCCGTTGTCGGGAACAAATTTGAGCACGGTGATGCGGGGATCGTCCTTCCCTTCAGTGAACCATGTTTTGAGCATTGGATTCCACAGGTCCTCAATAATGGATGAATCCGTTAGAATATTTACTTCTCCTGAGAGCCGGAGGAAATCGGAATAGGTGGATCCCTGGAACAGCAGGCTCACGCGCAGGTCGGCGGTAATCTCCTGGTTCTGGTGGCTATCGGAGGCGCTGAGGAACCATATCACCCCGTCTTTATCTACTTTTTGCACGGTCATGGGACGGGTGGCGAAGTCGGTGCCCGCACTGGTGTTGGTGCACATGAAACAAATCTTTGCTTTGTTCACCAGTTCTGACAGTTTTTCGGCTGCTTCACGGCCTTGCAGGTCGTCTCTGTTGTCTTCGGGCTGTTGCTGGTTGATGCTGTTCATAGTTGTTTTTTCTGGTAACAAAGAAAAAACCGGACCACGGCAGCGTGCCTGCACTTCGCCCATGATCCTTATTTTTTTCGCCACAACCAGGGTGCGACGGGGTCTTTTTCCGACCATAAGCCCAGTTTCCTGTTCCGGGCAATTGTTTCCAGGTTGGCATAAGTGGTATCGCCGGAGTACTTTTTAAAGTGCCAGGCCAGTCCGTTTTCCACGAGCATTTTGTTGAGGTTCCGGCCATTTGCGAGGATCACTTCGGCGATCAGCCTTTTGTTGCGGTCGTATTTGTTGTGGTGCTGAAGGGTGATGTTTTTCCCGAAACACTGGTCGGAAACGAATTGTTTGGCTTTGGTGCCGAAGGGCTGGTTCTTTTCGGGGCAGTCGATGTGTTCGAAGCGAACCGTTAGTTCGGTATTGTCTTTCAGGACAACGAAGGTATCGCC
>CAMLPA010000384.1 GCA_946481605.1 uncultured Flavihumibacter sp.
GGTATTCCCGTTCAGGTGGAAACCGTGCAGAAAAGCCTTTTGCTGGAAATGACCGCTAACGGCAGGGCCCCATTTTTTCGCGGCAGTTGGATCGCCGATTACCCCGATGCGGAAAATTACCTGTCTGTTTTCTATGGAAAAAATCCCGCCCCACCCAATTATACACGCTTCCGAAATGCGAAATACGATGCGCTTTTTGAGAAAGCAGTAGGAGAGAACAACGATTCATTGCGTTATGAACTGTACCGGGAAATGGACCGCATCATTGTAGAAGAAGCGCCCGTGGTGCCTTTGTGGTACGATATGGTATTGCACCTCGTTCAGCCCGGCGTAAAAGGTTTTCGACCTAACGCGCTCAATCTGCTGGAATTAAGAAGATGTACTGTGGAGCAGTAGCTTATCTTTTCAGTTTCTCTTTAAAAGCTTTCTGAAACTTTTCCATTTTGGGACGGATCACAAAGTTGCAATACGGCTGTGAGCCATTATTGGTATAATAATCCTGGTGGTATTGTTCCGCGGCGTAAAAATTAATCAGCGGAGAAATTTCGGTTACGATGGGCGCGTTGAAAGCTCCGGCTTTATCCAGTTCTTTTTTATAATGTTCCGCTTTCAGTTTCTGTTCCTCATCTTTATAAAAAATCGCAGAACGGTACTGTGGCCCCACATCGTTGCCCTGGCGGTTCAATGTAGTAGGATCATGCGTTTGCCAGAATACCTCGAGCAGTTCATCAAAACTGATCACTGCAGGGTCGTACACCAGTTGCACCACTTCGGCATGGCCGGTATTCTTTTCACAAACCTGCTCGTACGTAGGATTTTTAACATGCCCGCCGGAGTAACCTGAAGTTACTTTCAATACGCCTTCCAGTTGTTCAAAAACGGCTTCGGTGCACCAGAAGCAGCCAGTGCCAAAAGTTGCGGTATCCGTATTCGCGGCGCCTTCAGGGTTCAATGATGTCGTCATAGTTTTGTATGCGTTTTCTCTCTGTGCACAGGAGGGGACCAGCCAGGCGGCGAGTCCGGAAAATACGATAAGTACGGTCCAAAGACCGGCGTTCTGATAATACCTCATAATCTTCACATTTACCAAACAGGTAACACCAATATCCATGCAAAGTTAGTCCTATTGGTAGCGGCGGTTAGTTAAATTAAACTATAAAAGCAGTTTTTACAAAAGGTTTAACAGGCAACGAATATACACAATTACACTTATGCACCGTTTTTCACCCGTTGTAAAATCAGTATTTTTGCGCCACAACAGACCTACAGATGAAACTTTTCCCGGAATCGGCAGCCGTGCAGTTGGAATTCGACAAGATCAGATCGCTTGTGCACCAGTATTGTAAAACAGAATACGGAAAAACAAGGGCCGATGAACTCAGGATCCACACCCATCGCCGCTTTATAGAACCTGAACTGAAACAGACCGATGAGTACCGCCTCATCCTGGCCAGGGGATTGTATTTTCCCAATGATTTCACGCAGAACATCCGCAAGGACCTGAAACTGCTTTCCATTCCCGGCGCCGTGTTGGTGGGCGATCAGTTCATGCATATCCGTAAACTGGCCGATAGCATGGAGCAGATTTTCCGCTGGTTCGATACGGAAAGAAGGCAGGAATACTGGGCCCTAGCGAAATTGCTGGAAGGAACGCATTATGAAAAAGCCATTATTAAACTGATTGATGAAATACTGGATGAACATGGTCAGGTAAAAGACAATGCGTCACCCGAACTCGCTGATATCCGGCTTAACCTGTACCGGAAAAGGAACGATTTGCGCAGGGTTTTCGAAAGGATTATTTCCAAGTTGAACAAGCAGGGCTACCTGGCCGATATTGAAGAGGCTTTTCTGAATGGAAGAAGGGTAGTGGCCGTGTTCGCGGAACAGAAAAGAATGATCAAAGGGATTCTGCATGGGGAATCAGATACAAGAAGAACCGCGTTCATTGAACCGGAGGAAACCATCTCGCTCAACAATGAAATTTTCAGCCTGGAAAATGAAGAGAGCCGGGAAGTGAACCGCATCCTCCGCCAACTTACCCAACGTGTAGCAGTATTCGCGGATCTTTTGAAGACCTACCATGACCTTATCGGCGAATACGATTATATCCGCGCCAAAGCCAGGCTGGCCCTCGATATGAATGCCGTGTTCCCGCAGCTTTCCGATAAGTCGGTGATCGATATTGAACGGGCTTACCATCCGCTCTTATTCATCTATAATAAAAAATCCGGCAAGGATACTATTCCTGTAACCCTGAAGCTGGACGAAAAAGAAAGAATACTGGTCATTTCCGGTCCGAATGCCGGCGGTAAAACGGTGGCCATGAAAACCGTAGGCCTGTTGCAGATCATGCTGCAAAGCGGGTTGCTGGTGCCGGTACGTGAAACCTCCACTTTTGGCATCTTCCGTCAGTTGATGATCCATATCGGTGATACGCAGAGCCTGGAATTCGAACTGAGTACATACAGTTCGCACCTGCGGCACATGAAGCATTTCATTGAAACGGCCAATGGCAGGACACTCTTTTTTATTGATGAACTGGGGAGCGGCAGTGATCCCAACCTGGGCGGCGCCTTCGCTGAAGTAATCATGGAGGAACTGGCCCGGAAACACGCGATGGGCATTGTTACCACCCATTACCTCAACCTGAAGGTGATGGCCAACAAAGTGCCCGGCATCATTAATGGCGCCATGGCCTTTGACGAAGAAAATCTTCTTCCATTGTACCGTCTCATCATCGGAAAACCCGGTTCTTCCTATACTTTCTCCATCGCGCAGCGCATCGGATTGCACCCCGCACTCATCAACCGTGCCCGGAAAATGGTGGATGAAGAACATTTCCGTCTGGATAAATTACTGAACCGCACCGAACAGGACCTGCGCCAGGTGGAAGAAAAGGAAAAACAACTGAACCAACTGCTGAAAGAGAACGAGCGCCTTAAAAAGCAGATGGAACAAGTGCTGGACAAAGAAAAGCACCGCCAGCAGGTGGAACTCCTCAAGCAGCAGAACCGCATCACCGAGGACCGCATCGCCTACCTCAAAGACATGGAGCGGAAACTCCGCCACATTGTTCTGGACTGGAAAAAGGCCGAAGACAAAAATGAGGTACTCAAACAATTGCACGCCCTGCTCTTCAAACAACAGGACAACCACAAAAGTGAAAAAGTGCGCAAGCGGCTGGATGCACGCTACGAGGATTTAACGGAGCAGCCCATCGTTGTGGGTGTAAAAGCCCGTATGAAGAAGGGGCACCAGGTGGGCGTTGTAAAGGAAATCCGTGGTAAAAAAGCAGTGCTCCAGGTTGGTGTATTGCCCATCACCGTTGATGTTGAATCACTTATAGCGGTGCGTGATCGCCCCCAGGAAGAAATAAATACCTGAAAAATTTTGGAAGATATCTATCGGTTACCCTAATTTCGCACCCGGAGAGCTGGCAGAGTGGTCGATTGCGGCAGTCTTGAAAACTGTTGACTGTAACAGGTCCGGGGGTTCGAATCCCTCGCTCTCCGCTGAAGTTTCTCAGATCAGATTAACTTAAATGAATAAAACCTGCACATCATTTGATGGGCAGGTTTTATCTTTTTTAGCCATGTCGTATTTACTTCCATTTACAGACGTTTATTCCATGCGGCATTCACGCCATTATTGCTAATACGCAAGAATAACGAATGTAAATTCACTACAGGAATACGAGCTGAAGCCTACTAATTAGCATATTGTATGAAAGTATGGGGTAAAACTTTTAGGTGTATGTTCAGCTTAACTACATCTTATTTTTTTTACAGAATGCATGACTATTATAAGCGATGGGATGGGAATGATACATTTCGGTCTGCAGGCATTGTTGCACTTCCCCAGTCTATTCTGATTGGCGGTTCAGTGATGTTAGGCCTGAAATTATACAGCAGGTATATGCACACGCCATTTTATTCATTTAAAGAATGGAAGGGTTGGTATTTATTTTTATTAATAATGAACTTGATTATAAGTCATTTTTACTATAAAGATAAATTCCCCAGATATGAACAAGAGTGGGGAAACGAGCCGCGTCAGGTTCGTCGTATAAAGGTGGTGTTTATAGTTGCCTATATATGCTTATGTGTTTCACCGCTATTTTTGTTTCTTTTAGTTTATTAGCATTTACA
>CAMLPA010000385.1 GCA_946481605.1 uncultured Flavihumibacter sp.
CCTTATTCGCCGCCGCTTCAGACTACGGCATAGAACTGATCAACCCCGATAACGGAAGGATGAAGCAATTCACGCTGGCCAACGGATTGCCAGACAATATGATCGTGAACATACTGAAGGAGAACGAAGCATATCTTTGTTTCAGCACCAACCACGAAGTGGGCAGGTTACACATTCCTTCCGGGAAAACCGTGGTGTACGGTGCCAGGGACGGCATACTGGATGACAACTATGAAAGCATCGCCAACATCCGTTTGCGCAGCGGAAAATTGCTGATCGGCGGCAACAGAACCATCGCATTCATACAACCCGATAAAAAGGTGGAAGTGGCGCCGCTTCCCAATGTTGCCATCACCGGCTTCAAATTGTTCAGTATCCAGCAACCACTGGATTCTATCCTGAGCAATACCCCCATCCGTCTATCGCACCGTGAAAATTATTTTACGGTGGAATTCGCTTCGCTCAGTTACGCGGACAAAGATAAAATCGTTTATTACTACCAGTTAGAAGGTGTCGATAAAGACTGGGTGCGTGCAGGCAACATCCGCTTCGCCACGTATACCAACCTCGATGGCGGGAACTACACGTTCCGGGTAAAAGCGGAAAAAGCAGATGGCAGTGCGGTTACGCCGGAAACAACTTTGAAGATACATATCTCCAGTCCCTACTGGCGCTCCTGGTGGTTCTACCTGCTCGCGGCCGTATTGCTGGCCGGCATTGTGTACCTCGTGCAGCGCATCAGGATACAACGTTTGCTGGACATGGAAAGCGTGCGCAAAAGGATTGCCCGCGACCTGCACGACGATATGGGTTCCACCCTCAGCACCATCAATATCCTTTCTGAAATGGCCCGGATGAAAATACATACCGACCAGGAACGCGCATTGGAATTCATTCACAGCATCAGCGACAACTCCTCCCGTATGATGGAATCCATGGACGATATCGTGTGGTCGATCAACCCGGTGAACGATTCCATGCAGAACATCCTTGCACGGATGCGCGAATTCGCGACCACGGTACTGGAACCTAAAGATATTCTGTGTGAATTCATCATCGACGACCAGGTTCAGCACATCAAACTTGACCTGGAATCAAGACATGACTTCTTCATGATCTTTAAAGAATCCGTGAACAACATCGCCAAATATGCGGGTGCCACGCAGGTAAGAACAGAAGTCACGCTCAAAAGAAGCATATTGTACCTTCGCATAGAAGACAATGGCAATGGCTTCGATACTACGCAGGCTGAATATGGCAACGGCATCGCGAATATGCACAAACGTGCGCAGGAACTGAAAGGTAAACTCAGGTTGGACAGTGTTCCCGGAAAAGGAACGGCCATCACACTCGAATTCAATATATCATAAAATAAAAATGTGCGTATGATCCGGATCGTTTTGTATGAAGACAATACCCAGCTCAGAGAGGGCCTCAGTATGCTGATCAACGGTTTCGACAAGTTCGCGGTGGCGGGCGCGTTCCGCAACTGCAACAATGTAAAGGAAGAAATCAGGGAACTGAAGCCTGACGTGGTGCTGATGGATATAGATATGCCTGGAACGAACGGCATTGAGGGACTGAAACTGATCAGGGAAGTCGACAACCAGGTAAAGGTGCTGATGCTCACCGTTTTTGACGACAACAAGAACGTGTTTGAAGCCATCCGTTCCGGCGCTGATGGTTACCTGCTCAAAAAAACGCCGCCTTCCAAACTGCTCGAATACATCCAGGACGTGTTTGATGGCGGAGCCCCCATGACGAGTTCCATTGCAAGGCAGGTGCTCCAGATGTTCTCCGGACAACCCGTTTCCAACCGCGAAGAAGACAACTACAACCTTTCCGACCGGGAAAAAGAAGTATTGCAATTGCTGGTGAACGGCTACAGTTATAAGATGATTGCCGCGGAAATGTACATCTCAATAGACACGGTAAGGTCGCACATCAAAAAAATCTACGAAAAGCTGCACGTGAATTCCAAATCGGAGGCCGTGGCCAAAGCTTTCAAAGACCGGATCGTTTAAAAGAGACGGCGACAACATTGCCGCCTTAACCGTTGCACCACCACCCCGTTATGTGATAGCTTTCTTCAGATGGTATTGGTTTTCACATCTACATGCGATTGTAACGCAGTCCGATTCAGGTGAATTTTGCGGTACAAATTTCATTACACATTTAAACCAACCATCATGAACATGTTTCAGCAAACCGGCAGAACAATTACTGCCGCCCTCGCGTTCGCCGCGCTGCTCCTGGGTACTTCCTGCAAAAAAGACAACGACGAACCCGGAGGAGACAATCCGCCAGCAGGTAAAAAGATCACCAAATTCGCGGTAGATGCGAACAACTACGTAAGTTTCTCTTACAACAACGATGGCAAACTCAGCAAAATGAAAAGCAGCATGAGTTTCGGACAGGCGCCCATCGTTTTTGAAACTTCCTTTATTTACAACGGAAATAAAGTAAAAGAAGTGATTACTTCTGAAGGCGAGAAAAGCGTGATCACCTATACCGGGAACTATCCTTCCAAATCAGAGGATTACGATGAGAACAATGTGAAAATCAGTTACGATGAATTCACCTGGAACAACGGGAAACTCACCCAGAGCATCACGTATGAAAAAGAAGAAGGCAATACATTTGTGCCTGATTCCAAAGTGACCTACGAGTACCATGCGAATGGTAACCTGAAAACCGTTAAGTACTACGCTTATGTTTCCGGCGATGATGGTTATGAACTGGAATCAAGGGAGGAATATGAGCAGTACGATAATAAATTCGATCCCATCAGCATCACTTCCAATATGACCGGTATCGTGGATCCTTCTTACCGCCCCAACAATCCAACGCTCATCAAACATTATGATGCCGAAGGCCTTTTGCAAGCCACGATTGAGAAGATTTACGAGTACGATGCACAGGGATATCCCACGAAACTGAAGGAAAAACACACTGAAGACGGGGATACTTACGAAGTGAATTATACCTATACCTACTAAAGGCAGGATAAAATACCCACTTCATGTGATTGTGGGGAAGAAAAACCAGTTGTACATTTGCGGCAGTTAATCAAACAATCATGAAACAGTTGCTCCTCTCTATTGGAATCCTGGCAGCCGGTGTTGCCATTGCGAAGCTCGATCTGAGCGGGGCGATGAAGTCTTTGGCGTGTGAGCCGGCAACGGCCAGTGCGGAAAGCGGAAGGTTTCATGCCAATTTCTCCCTGCTGGGCAGGTTACAACAACTGGTTCCCGGTTCAGCCACATCCGCGCTTTGCGAGGAACAAGAGCCAGAAACTCCAGCAACCGGTACCGGATTGCCCGAACGCACGTTGCTGATCTTCCGTCAGTTCGTTAAATAATCCATAACTTCCCCCTTTATACAAGGCGACTTACGGGTAGCCATGAAAAAACGATCTCAGTGATGGTACGCCTTCACTGAGATTTCCTGTACCGCCCTTGTAGCTGACTCCGTTCTCCTGCGATGCCATTTTGTAAACCCTACTTATAACATAACCCAAACAATCAGTCAAAAATGAAAAAAGTATTCAAAGTACTGGGTATCCTGGTACTGTTGCTCGTGGTGTGCGTGGCCGGCGTGGCCGTGTACATCAAAACAGCGCTTCCCGATGTTGGCGATGCCCCCGTAATGCAGGTGGATATTACGCCTGAACGGGTTAGCCGCGGCGAATACCTTGCCAATAGTGTAATGGTATGTATGGACTGCCACAGCACCCGCAACTGGAACGAATTCTCCGCCCCGCCAGTTCCCGGAACCCTTGGCAAAGGTGGTGACCGCTTCGACAGGGAGATGGGCATGCCCGGTGTTTTCTACGCACGAAACATTACACCCGCTGGCCTGAAAGACTGGACAGATGGCGAGGTGTTCCGTGCCATTACCTCCGGCGTTTCCAAAGATGGGCGACCTTTATTCCCTCTGATGCCGCACCCCGCTTACGGGCAGCTTGACGAAGAGGACATCAAAAGCGTGATTGCCTACCTCCGCACCTTACCCGCTATCGAAAACGAAGTACCGCTTCCTGAAGTGGATTTCCCTTTCAGCTATATCCTGAATACGATCCCCAAGAAACCGGCGTTTACCAAAAAGCCCGCAGAGACCGATACGCTGGCCTATGGCAAATACCTGATTA
>CAMLPA010000386.1 GCA_946481605.1 uncultured Flavihumibacter sp.
CCGCTGGACGATGCGAACGTGGGCAAATTCACCAATATGATCCGCAAATTCAGCGAAACCAGCCAGTTCATCATCGTCACCCACAACAAGATGACGATGAGCGCGGTAGACGTGATCTACGGCGTTACCATGCAGGAACCCGGTGTAAGCAAACTTGTTCCGGTAGACTTCAGGGGGCTGAATTAAACTTTTCGTGTTTTACCCGGTTCCGGGTATAGAAAATACTAAATCCGCGAATTATCTTCGTGGCACAATTTGAGGTTGTAATTCTTGTTTTCGAACAAGGTGTCGGTCCGTAAGGCCGACATTTTTTTTATTATTTCTCGCGAAGACGCAAGGGCGCAGAGACGCAAGGAAAGGTGGAGGTGCGGCCGGTTGAGTTTTGTTTCTCGCAACGGCGCAACGGGCTGTTCAATTTGGGATGGTTGATTTTTAAAGGAGCGATTTGTGTTTTATACAAATCATTATTGTTCCATTTCACGCCAGTGATTCTTCCTACATAAACGAGCTAATCAGCCCTGCTCTTAAATAAATTCAACGGGAAATTAAATAGTGCTCTAACGTTGCGCCTTTGCGCCGTTGCGAGAAATAAATATCTCCTCCTGAAAAGGCTTCAAACACAAACAACGCCTTGCGTCTGCGAAGAATGAAGCAGTGATCCCTTGCATTGCGAGGCACGAAGCCATCGCGTGAACCCTATTTCCCCACCCTCAATACCCCAACTTTCCCATTCCCGGCGAGAAATACGGCTTTCCCATTCTTAGCCTTTAAACACACATGATACCCTTCTTTGGTAACCAGTGTAAAATGCTTACCGCCATCAACAGAAACATCCACGCCTGAAGTGCCGCAGGCAATAATCTTCTTCTCCCCGAAATATTCCACGCAGGAGCGGTATCCGTGGGGCGGCGTTACGGGCGTTTGCCAGGTTTTACCGAGATCTGTGGTGTACACGCAGTTTCCAGCGCTAACCGTATCCCGCATAAAATCTCCACCAACAACAATCAGTTCAGTACTTTTCTTTCTTTTTTTGGGTGTTTTCACCGCTACCGAATTGGCGCCGGATGTTTGGGTGCCTTTCATAATAGGCAATGGAATCCTTTGATCACGGATGTAGACATGCGAAGATAATCCGCCTGTCACCATTACTGCTTCATCCAGGTCGAGGGGACGTATATTGGTGCCACTGGAAGCGAACATGGCTTCGCCGCTATCTGCTACGGGACGGTTTTCTAACGGAATATCCTTCCAGGTTTTTCCTCCGTCGAAGCTTCGGGTAACAAACAGCTTTCCTTTGATAGGATCACCTACGGCGATGCCGGAATTGATGTTCCAGAAAGCCATCGCATCCATGAACATGGCGGTGTCCCGGTTTTCATATACCAGTTTCCAGGTGCCGCCGCCGTTGTGCGTCCGGAGAATATAACCTGGGCTTCCAATGCCCATGATTACAGCGTTTTGCGCATCGAACGCTTCGATATCCCTGAATTCCACTTTCTCGTAGCCTTCAACCGTATACCAGTTCCAGGTAGAGCCGCCGTCAACGGAACGGCCCACCGTGCCACGGGAACCGCTGACCCATACCGTGTTGTCATCTACAACACTGAGTCCACGGAAACTTACACCTTTCTTAGTAACAAGTGTGTCTACACTATAAACCGGTTGCTGGGCGCTTACACAAAGCGGGAAAAAGATCAGCAGGAGATAAAAAATTTTGGAATTCATGCGGTGGTTTTCAAATTTGCATGAAAATTAAGCAAACACGATTAAACGAAGCGAAGAAATGATCCCTTATTGGTTAAGCAGAACTGAATTATTACTGGGCGCGGAAACAGTGGGACAGATGATGGACCAGCATGTGCTGGTGGTTGGACTCGGTGGCGTGGGTGGTATATGCGCGGAAATGATCGCAAGGGGAGGCGTAAGCAGAATGACCATCGTGGATGCCGATGTGGTGGAGCTTTCCAATTGCAACCGCCAGATACCTGCCCTGCATTCCAATGAAGGAAGAAAAAAGGCGGAAGTGATGGCGGAGCGACTGAAAGACATCAATCCAAACCTCCAACTCCGGGTGTTGCCCATGTTCCTGGATGGTGAAAAAGCAGAGGAGCTTTTCAGGCATAACCATTATGATTATGCGGTGGATTGTATCGATACATTATCAGCCAAAGTAGCATTTCTGAAGACTTGTCTCGCACACCAGATACCAGTGGTTTCCTCACTTGGCGCCGGCGGGAAAGTAGATCCATCACAGGTACAGGTAGCCGATATCAGCAAAACCCATCAATGTAAACTGGCCCAGGCGGTCAGGAAAAAACTGCACGAATCAGGTATTTACACCGGGTTCAAAGCTGTTTTTTCACCGGAGCAGGTGGATCAGTCAAGAGTAATCGTTTCCGAAAAAGCCTTCCCTAAGAAATCTCTCATCGGAACAATCTCTTATATGCCCGCAATATTCGGATGTGTGTGCGCCAGCGTGGTACTCAGAGACATCATGAAGCCTTCGGGAACAAAATAAATATGGGTGGCACTGCATTAGTTGATCCCCCTAGATACTTCACCCTGCCAATACTTACAGGTAATTACTTACTCCTGAGATAATGTCCTGTTAACAACCGGACAACGAATGCTTTACGGAATATCTTTGTCCCGGTCAGTAAGTCCTGATCTCCGTACAATGATAGCGCCGCCTAAACCATTTAATGAAAAAGAGCGACTGCGGGAACTGAATAAATTCAGTATACTCGACTCAGCTCCTGAACCTGAATTCGACGAACTCGTTGAACTCGCTTCCCGTATTTGCAAGGCACCTATCTCAATGATCTCTCTGGTAGATGAAGAAAGGCAATGGTTCAAATCGAAGATTGGATTAAGTGTCGATCAAACCGACAGGAACCTTTCTTTTTGTGGTCATGCTATTTTAAATAATGATGTGATGGTGGTGTCGGATACCGCTTCAGATCAACGTTTTTCCGATAACCCATTTGTTACAGATACACCATCCATCCGGTTTTACGCCGGTGCCCCGATTGTATCCAATGGGCATACATTGGGCACCATCTGCATCCTGGATGTTATTCCACGAAATATTTCAGAAGAAGAGATCAGGACATTAAAAATCCTTGCCGGCCAGGTTAAAAAACTACTTGAACTGAGGTTGTCCAACCAGTCGCTTAAGCTTCAATTGCAGGTTGATCAGGTTCAGAAAGAATCCCTTCAGGCCATTGCCAGAACAAACAACCTGCTGATCTCCGTGGTACGCGACAAGGTAGGTAAGACTATTGATGGGCTTCAACAGAAACTTGAAAACTTCTCAACAAGAGCTTTAAGCAGGGATGCTATTTTCTCGCTTTTTGAAGAAGTCGGAACACAACTTTCAGGAACATCCGCACTCATCAGGAATCTGGCGGAATGGAATGAGTCCCAGTCCGGAGTGTTGTCCGTAACGAATGCTACAATTCCGCTGAAAGCGATGGCCCAGCAGGTAAAAGATAAGCTACAAAAGGATTTTCCGCAGCTTACGGCCCGCTTCAAAATGCACCTGCCCGAAAACATTACTATTGGTCAGCACCGGACTAAACTGGAATTCATTTTGCGCCAGTTGTTGTTTCAGGTACTGCATACCTGTAAAGATGCCAACATTCACCTTTCCGCTACTTCCGACAATGATTTTGTATTGCTGGTAATTAATGTGGACGATGAATCTGCCGCAACGCTATTGTCGAGCCAGCTTCAGCAGGAAAAGAAACTGGGTGCCGAGGAAGAATTGCTGGAACTCTTCTTTGTGGAAGAGATGATCCTTCGGCTGGGAGGGAAACTTTCCATTGATAGCATTGATGGAATGGGAACGATGATCTCTTTTACTTTCAGGAATTAGAATGGATCAAAAGTCAATTACAGCATACGCCAGGTCGTTCAGGTAAGGGCCACCGGGGTGATGCGCGGTATAATCGAGGTTCATCCAGTACTCTCCGTTAAACTCTCTATAGTGCAATCCCTTCGATATCTGATCTGCGAACAGGTGCAATACAGCCTGTTTCACTTTCTCGAATTCTGCTTTGTCTCCGCAATATAATTCAGGATACACGTGCCCCTGCGTAACAATCATGCGTGTTTTAGCGCCGATAGAACGCATCGCTGAAACCATTA
>CAMLPA010000387.1 GCA_946481605.1 uncultured Flavihumibacter sp.
TTTGTGCTCGACGGATTTGAAGTGCCCCTGGAAAGGGTGTTCAACCTGGACATGAATATGGTGGAATCGGTGACCTTGCTGAAGGATGCCTCAGCCACTTCCATTTACGGCTCAAGAGGTGCCAATGGTGTAATGGTGGTAACGACGATCACCCCCAAACCCGGTAAACTGATCGTTTCCTTAACCAATGATTTCAGACTGAATACGCCCGTACTGGAAGGATACGATATGTTGAATGCCAGAGAGAAACTCGATTTTGAAGTAAGGGCCGGCTTGTACAACAGTGGCGCGAATGGTCGCTTAATGTTGCTCGACGATCAGTTGTACAAGCTCCGCAGCGATTATGTGGCCCGCGGTATTGATACCAAATGGTATTATTATCCCGTTCAGAATGGGACATCAAACCGGACTTCCCTCAATTTACAGGGCGGTGATGCCGTACTGCGCTACAATGTTCAGCTTACCGCCGACCTCATGAGTGGCGTGATGAAAGGACAGGACCGGAGAAACTACCAAGGCAACCTCAACCTGGCGTACAATGTGAAAAAAGTACAGTTCAGCAACAATACGAATATCACCCAAACATTCTCCAACGAATCCCCTTACCGCTCCTTTTCCAACTATGTTACGATGAATCCCTATTGGACGCCGTACGATGAAAACGGTGTGATGAAAAGATTCGTGGAGAATGAGATTCTGTCCAATACTTTATATCAGACCGCCAACCCCTTATTTGATGCCGGGTTGAACTCCATCAATTCCACCAATGCGCTTTCTGTCACCAACAACACTGCGGTACGCTACATGCCCAACCGGAAGTTCTTTGTAGAAACGAGCCTGAGTGTAAGGCGCGATAAAAACGGATCGGACCAGTTCTTTTCGGGTTTCGATTCCCAGTTTGCCAACATCACCGATCTCAGCAGGAGAGGATCATACACCATTGGCAGCACTACAGGAACAAACATCGCCAGCAATACGGCCGCGAACTTATTGCTGGATTTCAACCGCCACCAGGTTACATTAGGCGGCCGCGCGGCGGTAACCAGCAATACCCGCACCACCAACACTTTTGTAGCCGAAGGGTTTCCCACTGATCAGTTGGACAATATCTTATTTGCGGCCCAGTACCAGCCCAACAGCAGGCCCACAGGGTCTGAATCGAATATCCGTAACCTCACGTTTACAGGATCCGGCAACTATAGTTATGACAACCGCTACTTTGTGGATGGAAGTTTAACGCGCGACGGTGGCTCTACGTATGGAACGGAAAAGAAATTCGGCACCTTCTGGTCTACAGGCTTAGGCTGGAACCTGCACAACGAAGCATTTTTCGACAACCAGGACCTCGTAAACACATTGCGCCTCAGGGCAAGTTATGGCTACAGGGGTTCCATGAATCAGGATGCTTCCGCTTCACAGTTCAGGTACAGCCTCGGCACCAACACCAGCTATTACGGCGCCATCGGCTCTACCCTGGCAGGCATGGCCAATCCCAACCTCACCTGGTCTAAAACAAGGACATTGAACGTGGGGCTGAACGCCGTATTGTTCAAAAGCAGGTTGAACATTACCGTAGATGCTTACCGCGATAATACCGAGGGCGCCATTATGGCCGTAACCATCGCGCCTTCCACAGGATTCCCGAATTATGCCGAAAACATCGGAACAACACAAAATACAGGGGTGGAGTTTACGGCGAACTACCAGATCCTGAATAATCCACGGCAAAGATTGCGCTGGACGGTGAACCTGAATGGTGCACGAAACAAAAATATCCTCAAGGAAATGTCGGACGCGCTGCGCATCGCCAATGAAATACTCACCAAAAACAATGTTGCGCAGAATGTACCCAACCCGCAATTCCAGGTCGGGCAATCCATGTCTGCACTTTATGTGGTGCCCTCATTGGGTATCGATCCCGCCACAGGATGGGAAGTGTTCAGAACACTGAGTGGAGAACGCACCTATGTATGGTCAGGCAACGATAAGATTTCAGTAGGAGATACCAACCCCAAGTGGAACGGGAATTTCGGCAGCAATTTTATGTTCAGGGGCTGGACCATGAACGTGAACTTCGGATACAGGTTCGGTGCGAAACTGTATAATACCACTTTGCTGAACCGGGTAGAAAACGTGAACCCCAGGAACAACGTAGACCGAAGGGCTTATGAGCTTGGCTGGACCAAACCCGGAGACGTTACACAATACAGGAGAATATCAGCTGTAGCGGGCGGAACGCAGCTTACTTCAAGGTTCGTTCAGACTGATAATACAGTTGTACTCAGCACACTGAACATCGGGTACAACTTTGTGAACAGCAGTTTTATCAAAAAGATCGGGCTGGCATCCCTGGATGTGATGGCGGGCGTGCAGGATGAAGCGCTCCGTTTCAGCAGTGTTCAATACGAACGCGGTACTGCAAACCCCTTCTCAAGAGGCTACAACTTCACTTTACGCGCACGTTTATAAACTGGAAAATGATGAAACAACATATTTATCTTTTTTGCTTAATGGCCTTGTTTGCCGGACTTTCAGGCTGTAAGAAATTTTTAACGGTACAGCCGGCTACGCAACTCACGGAGGAAGAAGCATTCGCTTCGGAAGCAAGCTTCCAGCAAGCCCTCAACGGCATCTACGCCCAGGCGGCCGGCCGCAACCTGTATGGAGACAACCTCACCATGGGCTTCGTATCGGCACTGGAACAGGATTACCTGCTTACCCTCACCGGCGCCACGCACCGTGAAGCTAAGATATTCAATTATACTGCGGCTTCGGTTATGACCACAACCAGCAATATCTGGACGAGCGGGTATAACCTTATTGCAGGCGCCAACAAAATCATCGCCTTCACTGAAAGCAGGAGAGGGATACTCAGTGATAAAGCGTATGCCATCACGCGGGGAGAAGCGTTGGGCATGCGTGCGCTGATGCACTTCGACCTGTTGCGCCTTTTCGGTCCCGAATATGTCGCGGGTGAAAACAGCAAGGCTATTCCCTACGTGTCAAGGATTACGCCTTTGCCCGTGCCCGCAAGCACCACAAAGGCAGCAATGGACAGCATCCTCAAAGATCTTAATGAAGCGGCTGCATTGTTACAAACCACTGATCCCATCATCACCAATTCAAAATCCCGGAGAAGTTTCATGAACTACTATGCGGTGAAAGCGCTGGAAGCCAGGGCACGTTTGTATAAAGGGGATAAAACAGGTGCCAGGGCCGCCGCACTGGAAGTAACTACTTCCACCAGGTTCCCTTTTGTGACCACCGCCGCCGCATCTGCCGCCGCAGCCACACGCGACCGGTTGTACCTGAATGAACTGGCGTTAATGTTCCGCGTGCGTGACATCGCCACCTGGGCTGATAATGGAGCCTCTACCTATTTCCGGTATTTCACCTCTGTTAATGATCGGTTTACCACCAGTCAGGCCAATTTTAACGCGTTGTATGAAGTTACTTCCGGCGGCGCCACCGATCTCAGGTACCTCTACCGCGTTGAGATGGATGGTGGTTTCCCCTTCCCCTCCAAATATTGGCAAACACACAGTGTAACAGCGGCAAATACATTGGATACCAACCGCCTGAACCAACTGGTACCTGTATTGAGGGTTTCTGAAATGCATTATATCCTGGCCGAAACAGCGCCATCAGTAAGTGAAGGCATAGCACACCTGAATACTGTACGCCAAGCACGCGGGTTGCCCGCCCTTTCCTCCACGGGTACCGAAGCTTACCTGGAGGCTGAAATTCTGAAAGAATACCGTAAAGACCTCTATGCGGAAGGACAACTCTTTTATTATTACAAACGGAAGAATGCATTGCGGATGCAGTTCATGACTGCAAACGTTCCTTCACTTTCTGTATATACTTTGCCTATTCCCCTTACAGAACTGGAATACAATCCAACGTATAAATAAAACCGATCTAAGTTTATGAGATACTTAATTATACTGGCGCTGGTTTGCGCGTTTACATCGTGCAAAAAAGAAGAAGTGCCTTTCTACTCGGAAAAAGATGGGATCGCTTTTTATACCAGCACCACAGCCGGAGCAGACTCCACTTCTTACTCCTTTGCCTTTAATGTAACACCTAAAGAAAGAGATACTGTTTACTTTAACATGCGCATCGTGGGCAGAACAACAG
>CAMLPA010000388.1 GCA_946481605.1 uncultured Flavihumibacter sp.
ATGAATATGGGCAGGAACATCAATACGGAATTCTGGGAATCACAACCCTGCCTTTCCCCTGATAAGACCTTACTTTATTTTGCCTCCAGAAGACCCGATGGATTTGGGGGAAGTGATATTTATGTGAGTAAACGCATGCCCAATGGGCAATGGAGCGAACCGGAAAATCTGGGTCCCGGCATTAACACCATTGGTGATGAAAGTTGTCCGTTTTTACATGCAGATAATGAGACCATGTATTTTATGTCGAACGGCCACCAGGGCTACGGCGGAGATGATCTTTTCCTCTCCAGGAGAAAGCCGGACGGAAGCTGGGGAACGCCGGAAAACCTGGGTTACCCCATCAATACGATTGAGAACGAAGGAAGCCTTTTTATTGCCTCCGATGGAAAAACAGCTTATTACGCGAGCGACCGAAGCGACAGTTACGGTGCGCTGGACCTCTACTCTTTTCAATTGCGTGAAAACATAAGACCAGCGGCCACCACCTGGATCAAAGGCCAGGTGTTTGATGTGAAAACAAGTACCGGTTTGCCTTCAATGGTTGAACTGACCGATCTGGCTTCGGGTCGCGTGGTATCCAGGTTACAGACTGATGAAGAAGGCAACTATCTTTCCACATTGCCCGTTGGCAAGAACTTCGCGTTTTCCGTGAACAGAAAAGGCTACCTGTTTTATTCTGAAAATTTTGCCATCAGCGGAAACAATCCTGATAGCGCCTACACCAGAAACATCCCGCTTCAGCCATTTGAAAAGAATGCAAAACTGGTGCTCAACAACATCTTTTTTGATGTGAACAAATATGAATTGAAGCCTGAATCAAGAGTGGAACTGAACAAACTTGTGGCATTGCTGAAGGAGAACCCGGGTATGAAGATCAGGATCAACGGGCATACGGACAATACAGGCAACAAAGCCGACAACCAAAAACTTTCAGAGAACCGCGCAAGGGTGATCTACCTCTACCTTACCGATCAGTTCGTAGCGAAGGAAAGGCTCAGCTACAAAGGATTTGGGGACACAGAGCCTATCGCAGAAAACGATACAGAGGCAGGAAGGGCGCGCAACCGGAGAACGGAAATGGAAATTATTGAAGTGGCCGAAAAGTAATTTCAATAGGTGAAAAAACGCAGCAAAACGGTGATTTCACCTATTGCCGGATGTCGACGCATGCTGTAGCTTGCAGGTATAAATGTGCGTTATGAATCCGTGTGTGAATGTTTTTGAAATGGCCCTGGCCACATTGCCCGCAATTGGAAAAGTAGTGGCGAGGTTACTGATCCAGCAGTTTGGTTCCGCGGAACAGGTTTTCCGGGCATCAATGAAAGAATTGGAAAGAACAGAAGGTGTGGGCCGCAGAAGAGCGGGTATTATCAAGGGTTTTACGGATTTCAGGAAGATGGCCGCCATCATCGAATCCCTGGAAAGAAAAAATATAAGTACTCTTTTCCTCACTCATCCGGCATATCCGCGAAGACTCACACATTGTTATGATCCGCCCACCATATTGTACTTCCGGGGCAACTGCGACCTGAATGCGGCACGCGCCATCAGCATCATCGGAACACGCAACCATACGCGGTATGGCAAACAACTTACAGAACAGTTGGTGCAGGATCTGGCGCGTCAGCAGGTGCTGGTGATCAGCGGACTGGCTTATGGCATTGACGGCATCGCACACCATGAAGCATTAAGGCATGGATTAAATACAGTCGCGGTAATGGCGAGCGGCCCTGATGTGATTTACCCTTCGGAACATTACGAACTTTCCAAACGCATTTTAAATGGCGGTGGATTACTGACGGAGTTTGGTCCGGGCATACAACCCGAAAAACATCATTTCCCCAGCCGGAACAGGATCGTGGCGGGTATGGCGGACGCCACTATTGTGGTAGAGACCGGGGAAAAAGGCGGCAGCATTATTACAGCAGAACTTGCCCAGGGTTACCACAGGGATGTGTTCGCATTTCCAGGAAGGATTCATGATGAAAAAAGCAGGGGATGCAATATGCTGATAGCGCGGCAAACAGCACAACTGATCCATTCCGCCGAAGATGTGATCCGGTGCATGTCCTGGGATATTTCTGAAAAAATGACCACGCCGGTGCAACCTAGTTTTTTCCCGGAAATGGATGAACAGGAATTATCGGTGACGGCCATTTTAAAAGAAAAAGGCATCGTACATGCAGATGTGGTGGGCGGCTTTGCAAACATGAGCGCGGGAAAGGTCTCGGCGGTACTTTTGCAGTTGGAAATGAAAGGGATAGTTGTTTCGCTACCCGGAAAAACATACAAATTAAGCGGGCCATAAAAATTTCATTTGGAAGCTAGGGACGCGGTACGCTATCTTTGCACATGGCAAGAATAAACAACTCCACGGCAAAAAGTATCACCTCCCGCTTCTTTGGTGAGGGACTTACATTTGATGATGTGCTCCTGGCTCCAGGTTTTTCTGAAGTACTTCCACGGGAAGCCGACATCCGAAGCAAACTCACAAAATCCATCACACTCAACATTCCCATGCTCTCCGCAGCAATGGATACCGTTACGGAAGCCACGCTGGCCATAGCGCTGGCAAGAGAAGGTGGCCTGGGCATTCTCCACAAGAACATGAGCGTGGAAAAGCAGGCCGAACACGTGAGAAAAGTAAAAAGAAGTGAAAGCGGACTCATCATTGATCCCGTTACCTTACATGAAGACGCAACCATCGCCGACGCATTAAGGCTGATGAAAGAAAATAAGATCGGTGGTATTCCCATTACCGATACAAAAGAAAAACTGGTGGGTATCCTCACCAACAGGGACCTGCGCTTCGAAACCGACAAACGGAGAAAAGTGAAGGAAGTGATGACAAAGGAAAACCTCATCACCGCACCCGAAGGTACAGATATGAAAAAAGCGGGACAGATTCTCCGTCAGTATAAGATCGAGAAACTTCCGGTTGTCAATAAACAAGGCCGACTGATAGGATTGATCACCTACCGCGATATCCTTCAGCTCATCAATAACCCCAATGCGGTGAAAGATGGATATGGCAGGTTACTGGTGGGTGCGGCGCTCGGCATTACCAAAGACCTTCACGACCGCGCCGCCGCCCTGCAACAGGTAGGTGTGGATGTGGTGAGCCTGGATAGCGCACACGGTCACCATATTGGCGTAATTAACGCGTTAAAGTCGTTGAAGAAAAACTTTAAAGGATTGCAGGTAATCGCTGGCAACATCGCCACAGCCGCGGGCGCGAAAGCGCTTGCAGATGCAGGAGCGGATGCCGTTAAAGTAGGTATTGGGCCAGGTTCTATATGTACCACCCGCATTGTGGCCGGAGCAGGCGTGCCGCAACTCACCGCAATCATGGAAGCGGCATCGGCACTGAAAGCAAAAGGCATTCCGGTGATCGCGGATGGTGGTATCCGTTATACGGGAGATATGGTGAAAGCACTTTCAGCAGGTGCTAATGTGGTGATGATGGGTAGTGTTTTCGCAGGAACAGAAGAAAGTCCGGGAGAAACCATCATCTATGAAGGCAGGAAATTTAAAGAATACAGGGGTATGGGCTCGATCGGCGCCATGCAGCAGGGAAGCAGCGACCGTTATTTCCAGGATATGGAAGACGGTATTAAGAAACTGGTGCCCGAAGGAATCGAAGGACGCATCGCTTACAAGGGCAACCTCAATGAAGTGGTAGCGCAATTCGTGGGTGGATTGCGTGCAGGAATGGGTTACACCGGTTCTAAAGACATTAAAGCGCTTCAGAACGCGACTTTCGTGAAAATCACCAACGCGGGTATGCGCGAGAGCCACGCGCACGATGTGGAAATAACAAAAGAATCTCCCAACTACAGCAGAAAATAAAGGCTGTGGTGTACAAAACGAAGGGAGGATGCGTCTGAATGGATACATCCTCCCTTTTGTTTAAGGCGGAAAAAGAACCCTCAATCCACAGATTTCTTTAATTTCCATTTTCCTGCAATGAAAAAACAATTTTCCGCTTTCCCCGCATGGGGCCATTCACTGGTTGCTGCCCTGTTACTTTGGGCCGCCTGGCCGGTTTCCCCCCTTAGCTTCCTGGTTTTTTTTGGATTCATTCCTTTATTGTACCTGGGCACCGTCACGCCTTCACGACGCAGGTTCATGTTATA
>CAMLPA010000389.1 GCA_946481605.1 uncultured Flavihumibacter sp.
TAGTTGCCGATAAAGTTGTTACCGGTAACGCCGTAGCTGGTGCGCAGTTTCAGTTCACTCAGCCAGGCGATGTTCTGCATAAAATCTTCCTGTGAAATCCGCCATCCGAGTGAAACGGAGGGGAATACGCCCCATTTATTATCAGCACCGAACCTGGAGGAACCATCGCGTCTGATGGTAGCCGTGAGCAGGTATTTGTTGTCGTAACTATAGTTGGCACGGGCCAGGTAGGAAAGCAGGGTCCACTGCTGGATGTCTGAGTTTCCGCCGTTTACCACACCCGCGTTGATGGTTTGCACCAGGTCGTTGGGGAAATTGGTAGCAGACACCATATTGCTCTGGAATTCTTCCTGCTGCGCGGTATAACCCACCACTGCATTCACAGCATGTGCGCCAAACCGTTTGTTATAGTTCAGCGTCAGTTCCGTTAACCAGTTCACATTTTCCGTAGAGGTAGCGGAACCGGAAGGAATTTGTGGTGGCGCTGCGCCATCCCTGCCGATCACAGATGGAATGAAGGTACGGTTCCTGCTGGAGGCGAGGTCCACGCCCACCATGGTTTTAAACTTCAGGTCCCTGTACAGTTCTATTTCCGCGAAGCTGGTACCGAGCAAACGGAAACGGTTGAATTTATTCACTTTCTCCAAAGCCACTTTTACGGGGTTCTCCACACTGCTGAAGCCGTTGCCCAATGCGCGTGCCGTAGTGTACGTGCCATCAGGATTGTAAACAGGGAGATGTGGCGGTATAAGCAATGCCGAAAGAATAACGGCGCCTGTGGTCCAGTGGCCCTCAGCGTCACTTACATTGCTGGTGGTGTACGAAGGCGTGATGTTGGCGCCTACTTTGATCCTTTTAGACAGTTCCGATTCGATGTTCAGTTTGAAAGAATATCTTTTGAAATCGGAACCGATCACCACCCCATCCTGGTCAAGGTAACCGGCGGAAAGGTAATACTTCGTTTTGTCGTTACCCCCCGAGAAGCTCAACTGGTAGTTGCGCATGGGCGCGGAGCGGAAGATTTCATCCTGCCAATCGGTGCCCTTGCCCATCGTAGACGGATCGGCTGTGAAAGCCGGAATATTGTACAGCGCGTTATTCCGCACACTGTTGGGATCACTGGCGGAACCGCCACGGTCTATCCATCCGTTGTTGCGGGTTTCGTTGATGTATTTGCCAAAACCTTCAGCGTCCAACAGTTCAATTTTTTTGGCCACTTCCTGGATACCGGTATAGGCATCGAAGTTGATCCTCGACACACCGGATTTGCCGGATTTTGTCGTGATGATTACCACACCGTTGGAACCACGTGAACCATAGATCGCGGTAGCCGATGCGTCTTTCAGTATCTGGATGGATTCAATATCGTTGGGACTGATGGTATTGAGCGGATTGTTCAATTGGTTGTAATCGTTGGTAACGGGAAATCCGTCGATCACGTACAGCGGTTCGTTGCCCGCAGTTACAGAACCGGCGCCGCGCACCCTTACAGAAACGCCGCCCCCGGGGGAACCGGAAGCCTGCGACACCTGTACGCCCGCTGCAAGACCGGCCATAGCGGCGTCAATGGTGGTCACCACCTGGTCCTTCAGTTTCTGGGAAGATATGGTAGCGATAGAACCGGTCACATCTTTGCGTTGTTGTGTACCGTAACCTACTACTACAACGGCTTTCAGGTTGCTGTCTTCTTCTTTCAGCACCACCACGATATCTGACGCTGAAGCTGCGGTAAATTCCTTTTGCACGTAACCTGTGTAGGAAACAACGATTACCGCGTCATCGGGAACACCGGTGAGGGAGAAAACGCCGTCGGCATCGGAAACGGTCATTTTATTGGCGCCTTTCACGCGGATGGTGGCACCGGGCAGGGGTTCATTTTTTTCGTTAAGCACCTTTCCTTTTACATCGGCCAGCGGGGCCAGTTCCGGTTTGGGGGTAACAGGGGTTTCCACTTTTTTGTTCACCACAATCGTTTTGTTGTCGATGGTGTACGTGAAAGGCTGGTTGCGGAAAGCTTCTTCCAGCGCCTGTTTCAAGGGCGTATTCTTCAGGTCTAAAGTAACGGACTTCGCCTTCCGGAGATCGTTGTAGCGGTAAAAAAAGAAATGACCGCTTTGGTTCCCGATAATGGAAAGCGCCTTCTCGAGCGACATATTCTTAGCAGAAAGATTGATGTTCTGCGAAAAACTTTTTGCGCTGAGCTGAAGGCAGCCAATAAACAAAAGAATTGCAGTGAGTTTCATGGAAAGAACCGTTTGCTTGGGTAAACGCCCGGAAACAGCAGGGCGCCTGCCATTAGAAATTAATAGCATACATTTGTACAGTTTGGATTAATGACTGAATTTCCTCGACAGATTTACAGGAACCGATCCAGACAGTCCGTACGGACTCAAGCCGGTTGTGTTGGTAGCACTTCCGGTTTTTTTTTGGAAAGGTTCAACTGGTTCAAGTAGGTGTTGTATTCATTTCGGCAGTGGTTTGGTTTGGTTAAAAATGGGGTTATTCACCCACGATGATCTTTCTACCCTCTATATGACATTTTACATTGTTCAGTTCCAGGATCCGCAGCACTTCCTGCACGTTTTCACTCCTGTTCAGTTTCCCTACGAACACATCATCGGTTACACGTCCCCGGTATTCCACTTCCACATCGTACCACCTGGCCACCTGGTGCATGATGGTTTCAAGGTCAACTTTGTTGAAGATGAAGAGCCCGTTCTTCCAGGCCACCACTTCTTCCACATTGGCCTCTGCCACGGTAATACCCGGTTTACCCTGCACTAATAAAGACTGCTGCCCGGGTACCAGTATTTTTTGTTCTGAAGCAAAAGCAGCGCTTACCTTAACACTTCCTTCCAGCAAAGTGGTTCTTACAGCATGCTCTTCTTTGTAGGTATTGATGTTGAAATGCGTACCCAGGACTTCAATGGTTTGCGCTGCAGACTGCACACGGAACGGCATTTTTTTATTGGTGGCCACTTCAAAATAAGCTTCTCCTTCCAGTTCAACTTTTCTTTCATTCCCCGTGAATGTGGTGGGGAAACGAAGCACTGTAGCGGCGTTCAGCCATACTTTGGTGCCATCGGGCAAGGTAAGTTTGTACTGTCCTCCGCGCGGTGTATGGATGGTATTGAATACGGTTGCCGCACCTGTTGCGGGGCGTGCGTTCAGGTCGTAGGCCAGTTCTCCGTCGGCATTCTTTTTTACGATGGCATTGCCTTGTGTGGCCAGTACACCATTTCCGGCATCATCCAGCAAAACAGTAGAGCCATCCGCGAGCGTAAGTACTGCTTTGTTGCCGCCCGGCACAATGGGTTCCACCTGGGTGCGGGCCATTTCTTCCGATGCCTGTTTTTCCTTTTGCTGGAAGAAGAAATAACTGCCAATGCCCGCCAATAGTATAAATGCAGCAGCCACCATCCAGCGGGAAAAGTTCATCCTGCGCACCGGCACCGTTTCCACCGTTTCCATTTCTCTGCGTATACCTTCCCTGATATCCTGTTTCAATTGCAGTTTTTCTTCGCGGCTCAGTCCTTGCAAACCATCGCCGGCAGGCTCATGCAACAGGTAATAGGCATGCAGGAAAGCGATTTCCTCTTCGGAAGCCATCCCGTTCCTGTACCTGGAAAGTATATCTGAAAATGTTTGCCGGTCCATACGTATTCAATAAGGTGTATTCATTAAGACCAGCGAAACTTGAAAACTCCCACGTGGTGTGAAATATTTTTCAAAAAATTCTGTAAAAAATAAAAATACTCGCGTAATAGGCTGAAGAAAGTGCCTAACAGCGTTATGGCCGGTGGTGCAGCAGGAAAACCAGTGCCACGAGAAGGGATTCCCGCAAATGAATAATGCTTTTCCCCAACTGGTTTTGAACGGTTTTTCGCGAAATATTGAGCTGTTCCGCGATCTGTGCGGTGGTCATATCCTGCTGGTAGCGCATCCTGAATATCTCCTGCTGTGAAGGTGTCAGGGTTTTGATGAGCGCCTCGTACACTTTCATGAATTCCTTGCGAAGGATGGCGCCATCAGCAGCATTGGAGGCGACATCGGGCAAACTCATCAGTTCGGGGATGGGCGTGTACCTTTTCTCCTTTTCCATCCGCTTGAACACGTTGTTTCT
>CAMLPA010000390.1 GCA_946481605.1 uncultured Flavihumibacter sp.
CAATATAAATACCGGGTTCAATGGTAAACACCATGCCTTCGGTAATGGGATCGGTCTTCGTACCCACATCGTGCACATCAATACCGAGGTGGTGTGAGATACCGTGGTAAAGGTATTTGCGATAGGCTCTGTTGTTGGGGTCTTCATTTTTCACATCGGCTTTGGAGAGCAGCCCTATCTTCTGGAAAACTTTCGTGGCCTCCTCTCCCACTTTGTCCTGGTAGGCCAGTACGGAGATGCCGGGCACCAATATACTTTTCGCATAGTCGTGCAGGTGAAGACAGGCGTTGTACACTTCTTTCTGCCGTTTTGAAAACTTACCGTTTACTGGCACGGTACGGGTAAGGTCAGCACAGTAGCCACCGTATTCCGCGCCAAAGTCCATCAGTACCATTTCACCATCCTTACATTCCTGGTTATTGAACACATAATGCAGGATGCGTGCACGGTCGCCACTGGCGATGATGCTGTTGTAAGCCGGGCGGGTAGCGCGTTGCGTAAGGAAGGAATGCCATATCTCCGCTTCAATCTCGTATTCCATCACACCCGGACGGATGAATTGTAACAGTCTTCTGAACGTATGTTCGGTAATATCAATCGCTTTCTGCATCACCACTACTTCTTCCTTGCTTTTAATGGCCCGGAGATCGCGCAGGATCGGTGCGCTGCGCAGGTATTGGTGCAACGGGTATTTGCGTTTCATGTCTTCGATGAAACGGTAATCGCGTACCGGAACAATGGTGGATTTGCGGTCGTGTTCGTTGGTATTGAGGTAAATTTTATCAGCGAGGTGTATCCAGCCAATCAGCAATGCTTCCAAGGTATCCAGCCAAACGATGGTAGTGATACCTGATATAGCGGTAGCTTCATTGGTGCGGAGCCTTTTCCCATCCCATTTCTCTTTCAGTTCATTCGGGCGCACCAATACCAGTACTTCCCTGTATTTGGGATCAGGATTATCGGGATACAGGATCACCATTGAATCTTCCTGGGTGATGCCGGAGAGCCAGAAAAGGTCTGAATTCTGTTTAAAAGTATGTTGTGCGTCGGCGTTGGTCGGTAATTCATCATTACTGTTGAAGATCGCGATGGCGTTCTTTTCCATTCTTTTTACGAAGCGCTTCCTGTTCTGAATAAATATAGCCGGATCTAAAGGGAGGTATTTCATATCGTAGCTTTTGAAGGTGGCAAGATAGGGATTTTGGATGATGGATTTTGAATGGCAGATGGTGGATTAGTTTGAAAATGGGAAACCATTTATCCGGATGTCGCAAACGGGATTGGTACATTAAACAGATTGGTTGGTAGAATTTCCATTAAAACGCTGCACAGGGGTAAGTAGATTTATTTAAGTAGTGCGGCAGATTTAGCAGGCATTCAATGGAAACCGGTTTCATTTCCAAAATTATCAGCAAAGCTTTCATTTTAGAGAATATTCAAAAATAAAGACAATAAAACTATTTAAAATAAACAAAACCCATTTTAAACGCCACTTGATTAGATAAGTTTTAATATTTAGTTTTGTAACAAACAAATGCGATTGCTTCATGTCAGTACCAACCTTTACGATCCCTGCTGAGAAATTAACGCAGTTGGGATTGCGTTTTTCAGACAACATCCACTACCAGCTTACGCCCGAAGAACTGGTTCAGGACACACTCCGTATCGGAGAAGGTGAATTGAACGATACCGGTGCGCTGGTAATCAAAACCGGGAAATTCACCGGCCGTTCCCCCAAAGACAAATTCATTGTTAAAGATGAACTTACTGCAAAAACAGTAGACTGGAACGACTTCAATATCCCCCTGGAGCCGCTGTATTTCGACCGCATCTTCGATTCCATCATGGCTTACATGAACCGTTTGCCTGAAATGTGGGTACGCGACTGCTACGCCTGTGCCGATCCCCGTTACCGCCTCAACATAAGGGTGGTAAACGAAAAGCCCTGGATCAACCTGTTCGCTTATAACATGTTCCTGCGCCCCGAAGAAGAGGAGTTGGAAACTTTTAAGCCCGACTGGCACATTATTTCCGCGCCCGGCCTGAAACTGGATCCGGTTAAATGCGGTACCCGCCAGGAGAACGCAGCAGTAGTGAGCTTCCGTCATAAAATGATCCTGATCGCTGGAACAGGTTATACCGGCGAAACCAAAAAAGGCATCTTCACCATCCTCAATTATATCCTTCCGCTGGAGAAAAAAGTACTGAGCATGCACTGCTCCGCGAACATGGGTGAGGCCGGCGATACCGCCATCTTCTTTGGACTGAGTGGCACCGGTAAAACAACACTGAGCGCCGATCCCAACCGAAAACTGATCGGCGACGATGAACACGGCTGGACCAATGATGGCGTTTTTAATTTTGAAGGCGGATGCTACGCGAAGTGCATTGATCTTTCTGAAGAGAAAGAACCCGAAATATTTCATGCTATCAAACCAGGTGCGTTGTTGGAGAACGTTACTTTTTTTGAAGGCACCAACCGCATCAATTTCGCCGATGGTTCCATTACAGAAAATACACGTGTCTCGTATCCGCTGGATTACATCAGCAATGCGTTGGAACCCAGCATTGGTGGTATGCCGAAGAACATCTTCTTCCTGACCTGCGATGCGTATGGCGTACTTCCCCCGATTTCCAAATTGTCTCCGGGACAGGCCATGTACCAGTTCATCAGCGGATATACTGCTAAAGTAGCGGGTACTGAAACGGGCATCACCGAGCCAAAGTCCACCTTCAGCGCATGTTTCGGTGCACCCTTTCTTCCTTTGCACCCGGGTAAATACGCAGAGATGCTCGGGGAGAAAATGAAGGAGCACAAAGTAAAAGTATGGCTGATTAATACCGGCTGGACCGGAGGCGCGTTCGGAACAGGATCACGTATGAAGTTGTCTTACACCAGAGCAATGATCACCGCTGCGCTGGAAGGCAAACTGGATGATACCGCATTCACCATTGATCCGGTATTTGGGGTAGCCGTACCGGTAAGTTGTCCGGGTGTACCACAAAACATACTGATTCCTAAGCAAACATGGGCCAGCGCTGAAGCCTACGATGCGCAGGCGCGTAACCTGGCACAGCAGTTCGTTAAAAACTTTGAAAAATATGCCGCAGGCGTTTCAAAAGAAATTTTAATGGCCGGGCCTAAGATATAATCAGAATTAATTCCGTAGTTTTAAATTGATTGCGGAAGTTTTTTGCTTTCACAGTCGCTTGCATGTTTTGTTTTGAGGCTCCCTCGGTTCCCCGGGGGAGTTCTTTTTTAGAACAGGCCGTACAATTGTCCGTCGATGCGGTTGATGATCTCACCGAGGTGCTCCTCGCTTTCCGCGAACTTGTTTTTATCTACATCTATCACCAGCAACGGACCTTCTTTATAATCTTCGATCCATTTGTTGTAATAATCGTTCAGGCGTTTGAGGTAGTCGAGGCGGATGTTCTCTTCATATTCCCTGCCGCGTTTCTGTATCTGTGCCACCAGTGTGGGTACCGAAGCCTGCAGGTAAATGAGCAGGTCGGGCGGTTGCACCATAGACTTGAGGTTCTGAAAGAAAAGGAAGTAGTTGTCGAAATCGCGTTTGCTCATCAGTCCCATTTCGTGGAGGTTGGGCGCGAAGATGTGTGCGTCTTCGTATATAGTTCTATCCTGGATAATGGTTTCCGTTCCACGTTGGATATCTAGCAACTGGCGCAGCCTGCTGTTAAGGAAATAAATCTGGAGGTTAAAGCTCCAGCGGGGCATCTCTTCGTAAAAATCGTTGAGGTACGGGTTGTGTTCCACATCTTCAAACTGCGGAATCCATTTGTAATGCTTGCTCAGCATTTCGGTGAGGGTGGTTTTGCCCGCGCCTATGTTTCCTGCAACTGCAATGTGTTTGGGTTTTTTCAGCTTTGCCATAATGGTAACGGTGTGAGGGACACAAAATAAGAAATAATATGTTGTTGCGTGGGAAGGATCAGAAGTATTTCAACCCCATGTTCTCCCTCACCAGTGCCAGCGTAGCCCCGGCGCTTTTCCGCGCTTTTTCTGCCCCTGTTTGCATTACGTCCGCCAGGTATTTTTCATCGGCATAAATGGCCGCAGCCTTTTCCCTGATGGGCGCTATAAAAGCCACCATATC
>CAMLPA010000391.1 GCA_946481605.1 uncultured Flavihumibacter sp.
GCGCGCTCAGAGCGATCTATTACTTCTATCTGGTAAGAACATACGGTCCTGTAGTAATGCTTGGCGACCAGATGCTTTCCATAGACGCCACAGCGGATGAGCTCGCGCTCCCCAGAAGTTCTATGGATGAATGTGTGAATTACATCGTAAGCGAACTGGATGCCTGTTCAGCTCAGTTGCCGGTTGTGCCCATTTCTAATGACCAGTATGGCCGCGTTAATAAAGCGGTGGCCATGGCTTACAAAGTAGAAGCACTGTTGTTGAACGCAAGTCCGCTCTTCAACGGCAATACAGATTTTGCTGACCTTAAGAATAAGGATGGCAAACAACTGATCAGCCAGCAATATGATGCGGAAAAATGGAAAAAAGCCGCAGATGCCGCCAAGGATTTCATCAATCAATATGTAATACCCGGCACCTTCGCCCTCTACAAAGAAAATGATCCCACCACCACCCAGTTCAGCCCCTACCTTTCTTGCAGGAATGTGATGCTGAACGATTGGGGTATTTCCAGTACCAACAAAGAATGGATCGTAGCGCGCCCGGGTTCAAACATGGGGAGTACACAGTACGAAAGAACGCCAAACCATGCGCAAACTGCTCAGATCGATGTGAAGGGCGGCGGTGCGTTGGGCGTAACACAAACCATGGTTGACGCTTATTTTATGGCCAATGGCCGCAGTATAGATGATCCGGCTTCCGGCTACATGAATACCGGGTTTTCCAACTACCAGGCTCCGGGCGATATAGCGCCACGTCAAACCTACAACCAATGGGTGGGCAGAGAGCCCAGGTTTTATGTAGGTGTTACCTACAACAACAGCCTTTGGCTTACCCGAGATTACGGAGAACTGGTCACTAATCTTGAAAGTTCAGGTAATTCAGGGGTAAAAGCTACCGCCAGTGATTTTAGTCCTACAGGATATGTTGTGCGGAAAAATGTAATACCAGGAAGCAGGAGTTCTGCATCACGCGCAATACCAATGATCCGGCTCGCGCAACTTTTCCTCAACTATTGCGAGGCTTTGAATGAATATAGTGCGAGCAACGCGAATGAAGTAATGACTTACCTGAACCTGATCAGGGAAAGAGCGGGTGTGCCACAATATGGTGGCAGCTCCGCTGATGCACTTCCAGTGCCTGCCGGTCAGGCTGCTATTCGTGAGGCAATAAGGAAAGAAAGGAGAGTGGAACTCGCTTTTGAAAGCAGCAGGTACTTTGATACCCGCAGATGGAAAATTGCCGAAACAACTGATAAAGGGGCCTTTAAAGGACTGAACATAAACGGCGATGGCACGCAGTTCTACAATGTGGTTACGTTTGAAACAAGAGTTTTTGAAAAGAAACACTATTTGTTTCCGATACCTCAAAGTGAGATGAACATCAATACCCAATTGGTACAAAACACCGGATGGTAATTCCTCTCATAACCCTAAAAAAATAACATGAAATCAATTATATCGAAAGCACTTGGCATTTTTCTGGCGTTGGGTGCGTTAAGCGACTCCATGGCGCAGGATATTACAGCGCTGGGTGGCACACTCACGGTAAACAGGGACAATTCAGGAGGGCCAAACGCAGGAGAAGGCTCCTTAAAAGTGATTGACAATAATACCAGTTCGAAGTTCCTGATTAACCCATATGTAAATCCATTGTGGATGCAGTTCGAATGCACGGCGCCAGCTACCGCCGCGCAATATTCGTTCACTTCTGGGGGGGATGCGCCTGGAAGAGATCCTAAAGACTGGCGCCTTGAAGGTTCTTCTAATGGCACCGACTGGACCCTGCTTGATTCCCGTACTAACCAAACCTTTTCAGGACGGGGGCAAACAAGGATATTTGATATCGCCACACCTGCGGAGTATAAGTTTTATCGTGTCACTATCACATCCGTCAATGGTGATCCATTGTTTCAACTGGCTGAATGGCGGCTGTTTGAAGCCAAAGTGCCAGTAGCACCTACGGAACTAACCGGCACTGTCCTCTCCGGAGCAAATATAAATCTGGCCTGGAAGCGCAATGCCAACAACGATATTTCAGCAGTAGTTGAAAAATCAACCGATGGCACAAATTTCGTAGTTGCGGGTACAACAACTCCAACGCCAACATCATTCTCCGTTATTGATCTGCAGCCTGGAACCACTTATCATTTCAGGATAAGATCAGGTAATAAATATGGCAATTCCGCTCCTTCCAATGTGCTCACTTTACAAACACGCAATATCAGCAGTGAATTGAAAAGTATTACACAGGATGGCGGAAAGCTGACCGTATTGCTGGAGCACAGCAGTGGTGCAGCGTCAGGAGAGGGTTCTTTAAAAGTGATTGACAACAACAATTCAACCAAGTACCTCCCATACAACTCTCCATTCCCCGCAACAGGACTTTGGATGCAATATGAAGCCACAGCGGCCTACATACCATCAGCCTATACCATCGTAACCGGTAACGATGCCACAGATCGTGATCCCAGGGCTTGGAGATTTGAAGGTTCTAACGACGGACAGAACTGGACAGTGCTGGATACGAAGTCAAACATCTCAATCCCACAACGCAACTTCGAGCTCTTTGTTCCATTAACCACATCAGAGGCTTTCAAATTCTTCCGCCTTTTTGTAACCCAGAACAACGGTTCAACCAATACGGTTGCCTCCTTCCAGATGTCTGAATGGCGAATCTGGGGTATTAATCCCAATGCGCCTATCGTTCCTACCAGCTTCAGAATCACTGGTAAAACGATTACCACAGTAGCTTTGGCCTGGAACAGTGCGGGATCGGCTGGTGTGGATATTCAGCGTTCTGAAAACGGAACAAGTTTCGCCGTTGTTGGATCCGCCGCCGCCGGGGCAACGACCTACAATGATGCCGACCTGTATGGCGGAACCCAGTACTGGTACCGTATCCGATCTAAAGGACAACCTACGAATTCGGTGTGGACCGATACCATCAGTGTTACAACCGATTGGGATCCTGCTTTACCGCTTACCCCACGCGAATTAACCGCTACTCCTTTGTCTGAAAATTCTATCCGGATCAACTGGAGCGATCGTGTCGCGAACGAGACAGGTTTCGAAATAGAACGATCCTCAAATGGTACCATTTTCTCACGCATTACTACCGTAAACTCCGATATAACCGAATACCTCGACCAGGATGCGGCACTCACTGTTGCAACACGCTTCTGGTACCGCGTCCGGGCAATCAACGCGGCAGGGACCTCATTCTATTCAAATATCACGAATGCCATCACATTAGGCCAGAATACAGCGCCTTCCTTTGGTATGATTGCTGATACAATGACTTGCAGCGCATCAAAGCAGTATACAATTCCCGTTACTGCAATAACACCTGGTGTTGAAGCGTGGCAGAATGTTGCACTTACTGTATTGAGCAGCAAATCAGGGGTTTTGAGACAATTGGAAGTTACCTCTGTTAATAATGGAATTGCGGAAATTACATTTACCGGAAGGGGAGCAAGAACCGTCAGAGATACCACTTTTGTAACCGTAGTGGCCACTGACAACGGTGGAACGCTGAACGGCGGTAGAAACACTTTCGCCCGTACCTTCCGTGTGATCATCAATCCAATCCGCGTTTCTATCAGTGCTAGTCCCAGTGCGCAGATCGCACGTTACAGCACCGCGCAACTCACCGCTACCGGTGCACCCAACTATGCCTGGGATGATTCCGCAGGCATCATCAGCCCGCTCAACGGCGCTTCCATTACCGTGAAGCCAACAGTGAACACCACGTACAGGGTTACCGGAAGCAATGCCGAAGGTTGCACCGCAGATACCACCATCACCGTTCAGCTTTCCGCCGGCGTACTCGCCGAAGCCGTGAACATCCTTACGCCCAACGGCGATGGGAAGAACGACCGCTGGATTGTATGGAACATCAACAGGTATCCGGAAAATACCGTAAGCGTGTTCGACAGAAGCGGCCGTCTCGTGTTCCGTCAGCGCAATTATTCCAATAACTGGGATGGCACCTTCAACGGCAAACCACTCCAGGAAGGCGCATACTATTATGTGATTGAACTGGGGGCCGGCATTGAACCCCTGAAAGGAACACTTACCCTTATCCGCGAGAGAAAGTAACCATCACCACCAAAAC
>CAMLPA010000392.1 GCA_946481605.1 uncultured Flavihumibacter sp.
CCTGGCTCAATATCTGCGTCCCATTTTTCATAAATCTTACCTGTGCACACATTCATTTGAAAAGAATGTGTATATTGTACACGATACGAATGCTTCGCCTGCATTACGGCCGATTATAAATTACTGATGATGAAGATCTGTTTTTATCTGCGCTACCATACCCGGTTTGGCCAGTTGATGCTATTGGATGGGAACTTTATGCCCCAAGAAAAAGAAAAGGAAAGCGGGTTGCTGGAAATGACCTACCTCAGCAACGAATGCTGGATGGCCAGGATTGAGGTAGACCCGGTTCAACACACTTCCTTACATTATAAATATTACCTCCGGTCCGACGACGGAACACTGCATCCCGAAGGAGAAAACGATCGGGTAATCGATCTTTCCCGCATCACCGCGCAGGAACTGCACCTCTCCGATACCTGGAACTACAGTGGTGAATTTCAGAATGTATTTTATACGGCGCCCTTCCAGGAAACACTTTTTCCGCGCCTGCCCGCGGCAGTGCTGAAAGAAAAAGCCTGGCGGGGCAATACCCATATTTTCCGGGTGAAAGCGCCATTGCTGGAGAAAGATGAAGTGCTTTGTCTTTGTGGCAGCACACCGGCGCTCGGCGATTGGAATACTGAAACGCCGGTTATCCTGCACAAAGAAGGCAACTGGTGGACGGCCAAACTGAACCTGGCAGGCCAACCTTTTCCGGTGGCGTATAAATATGGGGTGTATCACCTTAAAAAGAAACAGTTCATCCGTTTCGAAGACGGCAACAACAGGATACTGTTCGACGCGCCTTCCAAAGGAAAGGTGCAGGTGCTCCACGATGGATTCGCGTTGCTGCCCAACAATACCTGGCGCGGAACCGGCGTTTCCGTTCCCGTGTTCAGTATCAGAACGGGAAACGGGTATGGTGTGGGAGAGTTCCCCGACCTGAAACTGCTCGTAGACTGGGCACACCGGGCAGGGATGAAAATGATTCAGATTCTTCCCGTAAACGATACCACCGCCACACATACCTGGACCGATTCTTATCCTTATGCCGCAGTTTCCGCTTTCGCACTTCATCCAATCTATCTGAACCCGGAAAAACTTGCGGGTAAAGAACAGGATAAACTGGTGAAACAATGGCGCAAGGCCCGGAAAATGCTCAACGATTTACCTGAACTGGATTATCAAAAGGTGATGCAGTTCAAATGGACCGCCTTCCGGGAACTCTATGAAGCACAGAAAGAGACTGTGTTCCAGGATGAATCTTTCAGGGCTTTCTTTCAGCAACACCGCCACTGGCTTGAGCCTTATGCGGCCTTCTGTTACCTGCGGGATAAATACGGCACCTCCGACTATACCCGCTGGAAAACACATAGTGTGTACGAAGAGAAAGCCATCCGTAAACTAACGGCAAGGGCCTCCAAACATTTCGATGAAATAGGTTTTCAATACTTCATACAATACCACCTGCACCTGCAACTGGAAGAAGCTGTTGCTTATGCGCACGGGAAAGGCATCGTGATCAAGGGGGATATTCCTATCGGGATTTACCGCCACAGCGCCGATGCATGGGTGGATCCTTCTTTGTACAATATGGACCAGCAGGCTGGCGCCCCGCCCGATGATTTCGCGGTGAAAGGACAGAACTGGGGCTTCCCGACCTACAACTGGAAAAAGATGCAGGAAGATGGCTTCTCCTGGTGGCGCAAGCGCTTCGAGCAGATGAGCCACTATTTTGATGCTTTCCGGATCGATCATATTCTGGGGTTCTTTCGCATCTGGTCGATACCCCTGCATGCGGTGGAAGGCATCATGGGCAGGTTTGTTCCCGCAGTGCCTGTGCACATCAATGAAATTTCCGCCAGAGGCGTATCATTCGATCATGCCCGTTTCTGTAAACCATTCATCAACGACGCCATTATCTGGGAGTTGTTTGATGGCGATGCAGAACATATTAAAACACACTTCGTACAAAATATTGGAGACGGTCTCTATGAAATGCGTCCGGGCTTCGATACGCAACGTAAAGTGGAAGCCTGGTTCCACCAACTGGAACCGGGAGATTACCAGCATAAATTCAAGGGCGGATTATACGATCTTATTTCGAACGTGGTCTTCTTTCCGGATGAAAAGGACCCGTTGTCTATGTTCCATTTCCGGTTCGGTATGCAGCAGACGATTTCGTTCCGCGAACTGGATCATTATACCAAGACTCAGTTGGAAGAACTGTATGTCGATTATTTCTTCCGCCGCCAGGATTTCCACTGGAAGGAAGAAGCCATGCACAAACTACCCGACCTGAAATCGGCCACCAACATGCTGATCTGCGGGGAAGACCTTGGACTTGTACCGGCCTGTGTGCCCGATGTGATGAAAGAACTCGGGATATTGAGCCTGGAGATTCAGCGGATGCCCAAAGGCAATACCAGCTTTTTCCACCCTTCCACCGCGCCCTATCTTTCTGTGATCACACCCGCCACACACGATATGAGTACGATTCGTGGCTGGTGGGAAGAGGACCGCTCGCGTACGCAGGAGTTCTTCAACCATGTTTTAGGCCAATGGGGAGAAGCGCCGCATTTTTGTGAAGCCTGGATCAACAAAGCCATTTTGTTGCAGCACTTGTATTCACCTGCCATGTGGTGCGTTTTCCAGATACAGGATATCTTGGGGATTGATGAACGTTTGCGCAGAGAGAATCCACATGAGGAGCGCATCAATGTGCCGGCCAACCCCAAAAACTATTGGCGCTACCGCATGCACATTCCTTTGGAAGAATTGCTCCGGCAAAAAACTTTCACAGAGGAAATACAAACGTACATCCGTCAGAGCGGAAGGGGATGAGGTAACAGAGTGAAAAATTTCATGTAGGTTTGAAGATGCCTTTCAGATTAGATTATAAGTTGCACGAACTGCCTTTCAAATATCCTTTCACCATTTCGAAGGGAACGAAAACGCACCAACCCACGCTGATTGTACGTTTGCATTGGAACGGATTCACGGGTTGGGGCGAAGCGCCGGCCATCACTTATTACGATGTGACCACTGAAAAAATGGCGGCGGTGCTGGAACAGAAAAAGATGTTCATCGAAAAGTTCGCGTTCACAGAGCCGGAACGCTACTGGCATTACCTGCACCATCTGTTGCCCAACGATCCTTTCGTGGTGTGCGCCCTTGATATGGCTGCCTGGGATATCTTCAGTCAGTTGAAAAGAATGCCGCTATACCGGTTATGGGGAACCGAAATTGCCAATGCCCCTGTTTCAGATTATACCATCGGCATCGCTTCCATCGATGAAATGGTGCGGAAAATGAAAGAGAATCCCTGGCCCGTTTACAAGATCAAACTCGGTACGCCGGAAGATATTTCAATTATGCAGGCGCTCCGTAAGGAAACAGATGCCCTGTTTCGTGTAGATGCGAATGCGGGCTGGAAACTGGAGGAGGCCATCCGCATCCTGCCCGTACTCCAGGAACTGGGTGTTGAATTAATAGAGCAGCCCCTCGCCAAAGACAATTGGGAAGGCATGAAAGTATTGTACGAACAATCGCCGATCCCATTGATCGCGGATGAAAGTTGCGTTTTTGAAAAAGATGTGGCACTTTGCCACGGCCATTTTCACGGCATCAACATCAAGCTCACGAAATGCAGTGGCATGACCCCTGCACTCCGTATGATCAAACAGGCACGGGAACTGGGTTTGAAGGTAATGATTGGTAGTATGAATGAGTGCTCCATTGGAACGGCCGCCATCGCGCACCTTTCCCCCCAGGCCGATTATATTGACGCGGACGGTCCGTTGCTGCTGGCGGAAGATCCGGGAAAAGGTGGGGTGAAATTTGAGGAGTACAGGTGTGTGCCGGTGTTTTAACCCCGTGCAAAATCCAACTCATAATTCCCTTTCATCCTTTCCATCGGAGGATTGAAGTAGCCGAATTTCAACTGTGGAAACTCTTCCCTGATCAGTTCCATCATTTGCAAAATGCCCATACATTCTCCTGCATCCGTTACATTGATTTTACCGAGGTACCAATCGGGGTCAATATTGAAATTCCGCCATTGGATCATGCAGAGATCGGTTTCTATGATCAGTTTCCGGAGTGCCTCGTATTCTG